>CAXSCF010000018.1:0-32217 GCA_964235815.1 uncultured Sphingomicrobium sp. | reverse complement strand
ATCGATCCGGCAGGAGCGATGGCGTGGAAGGTGGGATGCGATTGGACGGGACGATCATTCCCCGGCGCTTCAAGCGCCTGTTCGACCAGCGTGCCGAACCGCGTCCAGCCGACGCCACCTCGGCCCTGCTCGAATGGCGCGGGCAGACGCTGGCGGTCGAGCTTGCCAACCGCTCGCCGTCGGGAGCGATGGTGCTTTGCCGCCAAATCCCGCATATCGGCGACGCCGTGGTCCTGACGCTGCCCGAACGGGCCCCGATCGACGGGTTTGTGTGTTGGGTCCGCGATGGCCGGATCGGCATATACTTCGCCACTGCGGTAAGGTAGCGCCGCCATGGAGATGAGTTTCGTGACGATCAAAGCGCGTATATCCGATGCCAGCGATCCCGGCGACCGGCGACGCGCGTCGCGCTTTTCGGTCGAGATCGACGCCAAGGTGCGCGAGCTCGGCAACGAAGGCTGCGAGGCGCGGCTGATCAATATTTCCGAGACCGGATTCATGGCCGAAAGCGACGGCGAATTCGAGGTCGGAACGCGGATCTGGCTGATCCTGCCCGGGCGCGAGCGTGCCAATGCGCTGGTGCGCTGGGTCGCGGGCGACAAGATGGGCGCCGAATTCGCCACGCCGATCACGCTCGACGGGCTCCAGTCCTAGGGCAGCGCCGCAATCACCGTCGGCGTGATGCGCGTGACGATGATCTTGATCCCGCCAAACGTCGGGTGCAGCCCGTCGCCTTGCACCACGCCTTGCTGTCCCGCCACGCCGTCGAGGAAAAAACCGTACAGCGCCGCATGGTGGCGCGCGGCAAGGTCGGGAAAGATGCGGTCGAACGCCGCGATAAAGGCCGGGTCGAGGTTGGGTGCGGCGCGCATGCCCGCCACGACGACCTTGATGTGGCGCCGGTCGAGCTCGGTCAGGATCGCCTCGAGATTGGCGCGGGTCAGCTTGGGATCGAGCCCGCGCAGCATGTCGTTGGCGCCAAGTTCGACGATCACCAGATCGGGCTTGCGCGGCAGACCGTCGAGCGTCCACGCCAGCCGCGCGCGCCCCGCCTGGCTGGTGTCCCCCGACACCCCGCCATCGACGACGCTGGCGGCGATCCCGAGGCGGCGCAGCGTCCCCTGCAATTGCGGCGCGAAGCCGAGCCCGCGGTCGAGCCCATAGCCTGCCGTCAGGCTGTCGCCAAAGGCAAGGATCAGCGGGCGCGGCGGCGCCCCGGACGATGGCGGGGGGGCGGCGCTTATCGCCCAAGCGGCGAACAGGATCGACCAGCGAGACATGCGATTCGCTGTGGCGCCATTGTCGCGGGGCGGCAAGCTTCCTAGCTACAGGCGGCATGCCCAACCCCCGCACCACAGACCCCCGCACCAGCGCCGCCCCCCTCATCTCCGTCGCCCCCCTCATCACCGTGTCCGACGTCGAGCTGACCCTCGGCACCGGAGAAGTCCGCACCCATATCCTGAAATCGGTCAGCCTGACGCTCGCGGCGGGGACCAGCGTCGCCGTGCTCGGCCCGTCGGGGTCGGGCAAGAGCAGCCTGATGGCGGTGATTGCCGGGCTCGAACGCCCCGACAGCGGCACCGTCGCGCTGGCCGGCGCCGATCTGTCGGCCATGAACGAGGATCAGCTGGCACGGCTGCGCGGGCGCTCGCTCGGGATCATCCTCCAGTCGTTCCAATTGCTGCCGACCATGACCGCGCTCGAAAATGTCGCCGTCCCGCTCGAGCTCGCCGGCGCGCGCGACGCGCATGATCGTGCCAGGGCCGAACTCCAGGCGGTCGGGCTTGGCCACCGCCTCAACCATTATCCGGCGCAATTGTCGGGCGGTGAGCAGCAGCGCGTGGCAATTGCCCGCGCCACCGCGCCGCGCCCTGCCCTGCTGCTGGCCGACGAGCCGACCGGCAACCTCGACAGCGCGACCGGCGCGGGGATCGTCGATCTGTTGTTCGAGCGCGCCGGGGCAGCGGGGGCGGGCTTGCTCGTCATCACCCACGACCCCGCTGTGGCGGCACGCGCCGCGCGCACCGTACGGATGGCCGACGGCGTGCTCAGCCAATGACCCGCGCGTGAGCGCCGCGCTGCGCCTCGCCCGGCGCGATCTGAAGGGCGGGCTGGGTGGGCTCGGCCTGCTCTGGCTGTGCCTGGCGATCGCCATCGCCGGCCTGTCGTCGGTGACCAGCCTCGCCTCCTCGATCGACCGCGCCATAGCCGCGCAGGGACGAGCGCTGATCGGCGGCGACCTGCTGGTCAGCGTGGCCCAGCGCGATGCGAGCTCCGACGAACTGGCGGCAATTCGCGCGCTCGGCCCCCACTCGAAAAGCGTCGGGACGCGCGGCATGATCGTCGCGCCAGGGGGCCAGTCGATGCTGGTCGAAGTGACCGGTGCCGACGCCGCCTGGCCGCTCGCGGGCACACTGACGCTGGTCGGCGCGCGCCCCGGAGCGGGCGAGATCGCGATCGGGCGCGCCGCGGCCGAACGACTCGCGATCCAGCGCGGCGATTTGGTCAGGCTGGGCGCGGCGACGCTGCGCGTGTCGGGGATCATCGACCAGATGCCGCGCGATTCGGGCTTTGCCTTTGCCCCGCCGGCGCTGGTGAGCGAGGCCGCTCTGGCCGCGACTCGCCTGATCCAGCCGGGCAGCATCAGCACCACATCCTATCGCCTCGTCCTGCCGCGCAACGCCGATCCGCACGCCGTCGGATCGAATTTCCAGAAGCGATTCCCCGACGGCGGCTGGCGCGCCAGCGACCGCAACAATGCCGGCACCGGGACGCGGCGGTTTATCGACCGGCTCGGCCAGCTCTTGTTGCTCGTCGCGCTGTCGGCGCTGGCGATCGGCGGGCTCGGCATGTCGAGCGCGGCCGCCGCCTTCGCCGCCTCGCGCCGCCAGAGCATCGCCATCCTCAAGCTTGTCGGGGCGCCACGGCGGACGATCCATGTCATGTTGCTGATCGAACTCGGGCTGATCGCGGGGCTGGCGATCCTCGCCGGGCTGGCGGTCGGGGCGGCCGCCCCGGGGCTGGTCGCGTCGCTCGCCGGGCCGTCCCTCCCGGTCAGCCCCGATCCGCATCCGCAATGGTGGGCGCTGGGCCAGGCCGCTTTGTTTGGGATCCTGATCAGCTTTGCCGCAAGCTGGCGTGCGATTGCCGGAGCAAGCGACACGCGTCCGGCGCAATTGTTGCGCGGCGCGGTCGATGGCGCAACGCTGCGGGCACGGCATCTCGTGAGCCCCGCCTTTGCGCTCGCGCTCGCCGCCGCGCTCGCCATCGCCAGCGCGAGCGATCACCGCTTCGCCGCGATCGGCGTGGCGAGCATCGCCGCACTGTGCGGCCTGTTCGCGTTGCTCGGTCTCGCCATCCGCCGCATCGCCCGCGCCACGCGCCATCGCGGCGGGCCGATCGCCCGGCTCGGCATCGCCGCGCTCGACCGCCCCGGGGCTGCGACGGTGCGCCTGGCGGTATCGCTTGGGCTCGGCTTGACGATGCTGATCGCGCTGTCCGCCGCGGCATCGAGCATCCTCGCCGAGATCGACACCAATATCCCGCGCAAGGCCCCGGCCTTGTTTCTGGTCGATATCCCGCGCGACGACGGCGCGCGCCTTTCCGCTTTGGCCAAGACCAGCTTTCCGCGCGGCGAGCTGCGGCTCGTGCCGTCGCTGCGCGGCCCGGTGACCGCGCTCAATGGCGTCCCCGTGGCCGAGATGAAGTCCATTCCCGAAGGCGCGTGGATCTTGCGCGGCGACCGCGGGCTGACCTTCGCGCGCGATCTGCCCCCGGCCAACACCATCGTCGCGGGCCACTGGTGGCCGACCGACTATCGCGGCCCGCCCCTGGTCAGCATCGACGTCGATGCCGCGACCGCGCTCGGGCTCAAGGTCGGTGACCGCTTGACGGTGGCGGTGCTGGGGCGCCCGATCGAGGCGCGGATCGCGTCGCTGCGCCGGATCGACTGGCGCAGCCTCGGCTTCAATTTCGCGATCATCTTTGCGCCCGGGGCGATCGACTCGGCGCCCTACACGCTGATGGCGAGCGTCGCGCCGGGCGCCGGCGTTTCCACCGCCGCCTTCGAACGGCGCCTGACCGCGGAGCTGCCGATGGTCAGCGCGGTGCGGGTCGCCGAAGTCGTCGAACAGGCCAAGTCCTTGCTGACCTCGATCGGCGGCGCGGTGCGCATCGCCACCGTCTTCGCCATTTTGATGGGGATGGTCGTGCTCGCCGGATCGGTGGTCGCGACGCGGGCCGAGCGGCGCCGCGATATCGTCCTGCTGCGCCTGGTCGGGGCGACCCGCGGACAGGTCGCGCGCAGCCAGTTGATCGAATTCGCCTTGCTCTCGACGACGGTCGCCATGGCGGCGCTCGGCGCGGGCTCGCTTGCCGCTTGGGCACTGGTGACGCAGACCTTCGACTTCGGTTTCCGTCCCGATCTTGTCGCATTGCTGCTCATCCCCGCGGGGTCGATCGCGTTGGCGGTGATCGCCGCATTTGCCGCCGCGCAACCCGCCTTGAACGCTCGTCCCGCCGAGGGACTGCGCACGCTCTAGGCTGGCGCGACGGCGCGGAGCGATGCAACCCAATCGACGATCGGTCGTTCAACAAATCCGAAAGGAACTATTTATGACCACCGTCCCGACCCTCAGCGACCTGCGCATGTCGCACGATCCCGCTGGTCGCGGTTATCATGCAGTGTATCGCGAGCATCAGATCAATCATTGCCCCGGCTGCGGCCGCACCCACTGGCTGATCGGGCGCGTGTCGGCCGAGTGCGCCTTCTGCTCGACCGCTTTGCCGCTGGCCGAAGCCAGCATGCGCTCGCATGCCAGCACCGCCGTGATTCACCACCGCAACCAGAACCGAACCTCGGCTTGGGCGGCGTGATCGTTTGAAGCGCGGTACTGTTTTATGACGATCAACGTCCCGGTGTCGGCCTGATCGGCACCGGGACGTTGCATAAATCGACCCCTCCCGCCGCGACTCGATAGAAATCGTCGTCGCGGTTCTTCTTTATCTGCAGATATCGCGCGAAGCTTGGGCTCGCGGTGTCCATCACCTCGAACGACGGACGCGTCGCGGCGGGGATGGCCGAGGCGAGCGTCATGCCGCTGATCGCCCTCGCGACCGCGGCCCCTTTATAGAAGCCCATCGCCTCACCGCCGCGCGGAAGGGCGCTCAATAGCTCGATCCCCGAGATCACGCGCCCGACCACGGCAATGTTGCGGTCGAGCTGGCGCGGGGCGTGGCCGATGATCGCATAAAGCTCGCCCCCGGTGCCGGTGTCGGGATGAAGATCGCGCGCGACTCCGACCGAGCCATAGCAATGCGGGGTGCTGACGCTTCCATCGCGATAGACCGCGACCGGCCAGCCACCGCTAAACCCGGCGCTTGCCGCATAGCTGTCGGGTGAGCCGAGCGGGATGATGGCGAGACCCGCCCGACTGCGCCAATATTCATGGGGCGGCTTGGCGACGACCCCAAGGGGAAGGTCGCGCTTGGTTTCGTTGATGCCCCATTGCGCGACATAATTGTCCTGGACGCGATACACTGCGGCGCCTTGCCAATAGGTCGACAGCGCCATCTTGCGGATATTGGCGACGTGGACGGGTGCAAAGGTCGGAGCGAGCTGGACCACGACCCGCGCGCCGCCATCGAGCGTCATGACCAGCAGGTCCTCGGCCGGGATCGTCCGCCATGCCGACGCCGGCGCGGCGGTCACGATGTCGTTGGGAACAAGCTTCTTGGCCGGCGCGGCGGCGGTCAAGGCGATCGGCAGTAGTGCAATGGCGAAAAATTTACCCATGTTCGTCTCCCATGCCCCCTTGTACCCCCGCGCAGGCCGCGGTCCAGCCCGTGGCCCCCCCACAACCGCCACCGCAAGAGTCCGCATTGGCCACCTTGAATAACTATGCAGCATGCTGCATAGATGGTGCATGTTAAAGGTTTCGATCCTTGGCGCGTCGGGCTATGTCGGCGGCGAATTGATGCGGTTGATCGCCGGGCACCCCGACCTGCGCGTCGCAACGGCATTCGGCGCGACCGCTGCGGGAAGGCCCGTCGCAGCGCTCCATCCCCACCTTGCGCTGGCCTATCCCGATCGGCACTTCGCCGACTGGGACCCGGCCGTGCTCGCCGGCAGCGACCTGATCCTCGCCGCCCTTCCCCACGGCGAAACCCAGCGCCTGGCCGACGATTTGGTGTCGCAAGGGGTGCCGCTGGTCGATCTCGGCGCCGACTTCAGACTAAGCAGCGCGGCGGATTATGAGCGCTGGTATGGCGAGCCCCATGCCCGTCGAGATTTGATTCAACACTTCACCTATGGCCTGCCCGAATTCTACCGCGCCGACATCAGGAACTCGGGGTGGGTCGCGGCACCGGGCTGCTACCCGACCGCCGCCAACCTGGCGCTGAAGCCGTTGATCGACGCTGGCGCGGTGGCGCGCGAGGGGATCGTCGTCGATGCCGCCTCGGGGGTCAGCGGGGCGGGGCGCGGCGCCTCCCCCGCAACGCATTATTGCGCCGTCGAGGGCTCTATGCGCGCCTACGGCCTGCTCGACCACCGCCACACGGCCGAGATGGAAATGGTTTCCGGGGGCAGCTTCCTCTTCACCCCGCACCTCGTGCCGATGAGCCGCGGGATCCTCGCCACCTGCTACGCGCGAGCGACCGGCCCGTGCGATCCCCTCGAGATACTCCGCGCGGCTTATGCTGGCGAGGCCTTCGTCCACGTCGGCGCGGCTGTGCCCGAGACCAAGTGGGCGAGCGGGTCCAACGCCGCCTTCCTCACGGCGCGTTACGACGAGCGGACGCAGACCGTGGTCGCGATCGCCGCGATCGACAATCTCGGCAAGGGCGCGGCGGGGCAAATGCTCCAGTGCGCCAACCTGATGCTCGGGCTCGACGAGGGCGCGGGCCTGACCAATATGGGAGTGTACCCGTGAGCATCACTGCAGCCGAAGGGTTCGTTGCCGCCGGGCTCGCCGCGGGGATCAAGCCCGAGCGGCGCGACACCGCGCTGCTCGCGACCGACGATGGCCGGCCCGTCCCGACGGCAGCCGTCTTCACCACCAACAAGTTTCGCGCGCCCCCGGTCGATGCCTGTATGGATCGCCTCGCGGCGTCGTCGGGGATGGCGGCGGGGGTTGTGGTCAATTCGGGCAATGCCAACGCCGGGACGGGCGCCAAGGGTCGCGCCGATGCCGAGAGCATGTGCGACGAGGCCGCGGCGGCGGTCGGCTGCGCCAGTGCCGAGATGCTGGTCTGCTCGACCGGGCTGATCGGATATCGCCTGCCGATGCGCAAGATCCTGAACGCCATCCCGGCGCTCGGCGCGGCACTCGCGCGTGATGGCGGTCGCGATGCGGCCAAGGGTATCCTCACGACCGACACGCGGCCCAAGGAGGCGGTCGTGCGCGGTGCTTCCGGAGAGAATGGGGGCTTCACCGTCGGGGGGATGGCCAAGGGGTGCGGCATGCTGGCGCCCAACATGGCGACGATGCTCGCCTTTTTGACAACCGACGCACAGCTTTCGCCGGGCGAGCTGCAGCCAATTCTGGCGCGCGCCACCGACGCCACCTTCAACTGCCTGATCACCGACGGCGCGACGTCGACCAACGACAGCGTCATGCTGTTCGCCAGCGGCCGCCGCGGCCCGCCCGCCGATCTCGCCGCCTTCGAGGATGCGGTGGCCCGCGTGTGCGAGGAATTGATGCTGCAGATGGCGCGCGATGCCGAGGGAATGACCAAGCTGGTCGTGATCCGCGTCACCGGGGCCGCGTCCGCCGCCGAAGCGCGCACCGTGGCGCGGTCGATCGGCAACAATCAGTTGATCAAGTGCAGCTGGTACGGCGCCGACGCATATTGGGGGCGCCTGCTCGCGGAAGCCGGGTCGTGCGGGGTCGCCTTCGACAGCGAATGCGCGGCGGTCAGCTACGGCGGGATCAAGGTCGCAGAAGCCGGGGTTGAAATCCCCCACGATGGCGACGCGGTGATGACCCACATGCGCGGGCATGAAATCGACATTCTGGTCGAGCTCGGGATTGGCGACGGGGTCGGCCGCGCGGTGTCGGTCGATCTGGGGCCGGGCTACATCAAGGAAAACGCGGCCACGTCATGAAGAAGATCGGGTCATGATCAACACCAACGAAACCGCGCGCCTGCTGATCGAGGCGCTGCCCTACATCCGCCGCTTCACCGGCAAGGTCGTGGTGGTCAAGGTCGGCGGGCTGCCGATGACCGACCCGGCGCGCGCGCGCAGCCTCGCCAAGGACGTGTTGCTGCTCCACTCGGTCGGAATCCGCCCGGTGCTGGTCCACGGCGGCGGCCCGCAGATCGACGAACAGATGGCGCGCCAGGGCAAGACCGTCGAACGCATCGACGGGCTGCGGGTGACCGACGCCGAGGCGCTCGACATCGTCCGCATGGTGCTGGTCGGCAAGATCAACCGCGAACTGGTCAGCGCGGTCAATGCGCTCGAACCGGTCGCGGTCGGGGTGGCGGGCGAGGACGGGCGCCTGCTCGAGGCCTCCCAGATCGACCCCGCGCTCGGCTTCGTCGGCAAGGTCGGCAAGGTCCGCGCGGGATTGCTTCACGCCTTGCTCGACGACGGGCTGGTGCCGATCGTCTCGACCGTTGGGGCCGATGTCGCGGGCCAGCCCTATAACGTCAATGCGGACGATGCCGCGCGCGCGATCGCGGTGGCGATGAAGGCCGAGAAGCTGATCTACCTGACCGGCGCCCCGGGCTTGCTGTCCGACCCGGCCGATCCCGCCAGCCTGGTCCAGCGCCTGACCACCAGCGATGCGCGCGATCGGATCGCCGACGCCAGCGTAACCGGCGGGATGATCCCCAAATTGCTCGCCTGCGCCGAAGCGGTCGAAGGCGGGGTCGGCAGCGCGCACATGATCGACGGCCGCGCCGAACATGCCCTGCTGGTCGAATTGTTCACCGACGAAGGGATCGGGACGATGATCTGTCACGATGCGGCACGACCATGAACGCCACGTCGAAACATCATCGCCAGCGCATGATCGCCGACTGGCTGCGCGACCACCGCGTCGGGAGCCAGGAGGAAGTCGTGGCGCGCTTGTCGTTCGCTGGCGTCACCGCGACCCAGGCGACGGTCAGCCGCGACCTCGAGGAGCTCGGCGCGGTCAAGCTGCGCCGCGACGGCTCGATCCGCTATGTCCTGCCCGACCAGGTCGAGCCGGGCCACGCTGCGGCCAAGCTCGATCGTTTGCTCGCCGAATGGGTCGATGCGATCATTCCGGCGGGCAATCTGCTCGTCCTGCGCACGCCACCAGGATCGGCCAATCTTGTCGCCAATGCACTCGACTGCGCGGGGGTCGCGGACATTGCCGGGACGATCGCCGGAGATGATACGATCTTTGTCGCGCTGGCCGAGGGCGTCGAAGCCCATGATGCCGCGGATCGGTTGCGCGCGAGACGCAACGGCACGGAGCCGCGCCCCGCCTGACGCGTTGCAACGGGTAGAGGGAGATTGACCATGAGCCTGATGACCCGATCGCTGTCTGCCCCCTCGTTGGCGTTGCTCGTCATGCTGATCGGCGGGTGCGATCGTAAAGCCGCCGAGCCGGCCCCTGCGCGGTCCGAGATCAAGGTCCGCAGCGAAAGCCAGAAGCGCTTGACGGCCGCATCGGACCTCAACCGCGCGATCGCGCTCAAGCGCGCCATCATGGCAACCGGCGCGACCTGCCCGCGGGTCGCCGCGACCGGGTTCGTCGGTCCCTACAAGAATATGGATTTCTGGACCGCAAGCTGCACCGACAAATTCAACCGCACCCGCGACTGGGCGATATTCGTCGGCGCCGACGACACCGTCCAGGTGCGGCTGTGCGCCGATGCCAAGGCCGCCGGACTGCCCGCCTGCACCGTCCAGCCGGGAACCGCGGGGGGCAGCGGAATGCCGACAAAAAAGCGGGCCGGCTGACCCGACCCGCTTATCATCCATCGCGCTCAACCTGAGGAGGGGCCGGGCCGTCGTCGAAAACCGCTCTCGAAGGAGCGGTTAATCGCAGCGGCGGCTTTCCTTATATTCGCCCGTTGGGGTCTTTTCCTTGACGGTGACGCACGCGCCCTGCTTGCTTTCTTCGCGCCAGCTGCCGTCGGCATTGACCTTGCGCTCGGCCTTGGGAATGCGCTTGCCGTCCTTGATTTCATAATTCCACCCGCTCGGGGTCGAGCGGTCCGGCTGACCATAGTCTGCGCTGGCCGCACTCGCGGCGAGCATCGTCGCCCCCAGCGTCAGCAAGTTTCGTGTCGCGCGTCGCATCGTCATCTCCCTGGCGCCTCCATGCCTTGGGCAAGGTGAACCGTTGGTGAAAAGCGCCGAATGGTTATATAGTCGATTGGCGCAAGGATTTCACCCCCAGACGCAGCAAAGCCGCTCGTGCCATGAGTCACGAGCGGCGTTGCGGAGAGCGGAAGATCGCCGACCAAGGCCCGCGACCAGAGCTTAGCCTCGGCGAGCGCGCCACAGGCCAGCCTCTCCCGGAGGCTAGCCCTGCCGCGCTTTGAAGCGGCGGTTGGTCTTGTTGATCACATAGGTGCGACCACGGCGGCGGATCACCCGGCAATCGCGATGGCGCGACTTGAGCGACTTCAGGGAATTGCGAATCTTCATGGCCGGGACGCCTGCCTTACGTGAAATCGAATGAAATGATGGGTCTGAATCCGGGCGCTCCACTAGGTCGGGGCGCGGCGTGAGTCAAGGTTGGGAGTCAGGGTCAGCGGGTGGCACGCGGGGCGTTCGGCGCGAAGCGGTCGCCGAAATAATCGCCGCGGTACCACAACGGCCGCTGGTCGGCGTCGGCCAGGCTGCGCGAAATGCGGTAATTGAGCTCGCCGTACCGCGCTGCCGATGCCCAATCGATCTTCTGGTTGAGGTCGTCCGAGGGCGAGTGATAGACCTTGGCGAGGAAATGCTTCCACTGCGCCTCGCCGCCATTGGCGTAGCCTGTCGCGAGCAAAATCGCGGGGACGCCGCGCGTGACGAAGCGATAATGGTCCGAGCGGACGAAGATCGATTCCTGCGGCATCGGGTCGCCCGTGACCGCGATCCCCATGCTTCGACCGGCATCGGCGACGGCCCTGGCAACGGTCGAATGGTCGGCGCCGAACGCAATCACGTCGGTGAACGGATAGAGCAACAACGGCATGTCGAGATCGACCAGCCCGACGATCGAGGCCGCCGGGACGGTCGGGTGCGACGCGAAATAATCGGCCCCGAGCAGCCCCAGTTCCTCGCCCGTATTGGCGATGAACAGCACCGATCGGCGCGGCGGCTTGCCCGACGCGACAAAGGCGTGCGCCGCCTCGAGCATCGTCGCCACCCCGGCGGCATTGTCGAGCGCGCCATTGTTGATGGCGTCCTCGCCCGGCTTGGCGGCGGAATTGATCCCGAGATGATCGAGGTGCCCCATCAGAACGACATTCTCGGCGGCGAGGCGCGGATCGCCGCCGGGCAGGCGCGCGATGACTTCGGGGCTCTTGAAGTCCTCGAAGCTCGATTCGCTGTGGATGGTCAGCCGCGGGCGCAACGCGAAGCCGCGGGGGCGCGACCCCTTGACCGCCATTTCCTTGCGCACCGCGTCGAACGATCGCGCGGCGCCGGCGAACAATTTGTCCTGCATGGCGCGCGAGGCGCTGAGCGTGACGCGGACCGAGCCCATGTCGTCGCCCGACTTGCCCGCTTTGTCGATCCAGTCGATCGTCGGACGCTTCGAATAAAGGCTCACGGCGGGGGCGCCGGGCTTCGGTGTCGCGCGCTGCCGTCCGCCGATCTGCAGCATTCCGACCGCGCCATGCGCCGCCGCGGCGCGCGCCTTGTCCGCCCCCAGATGCGCCGCAATTTCGGTCGGCAGACCCGCCGGCGCGCCTCCGAGCAGGACGACGACCTTTCCGCGAACGTCAAGTCCGGCATAATCGTCCATCCCGACCCCGGCATCGGAGATGCCATAACCGACGAACACCATCCCGGCGGTGATGTCGCGCTTGGCCTCGGTCAGGCTCGGGCGCAGCCCCATGTCATATTCGCCAACCGCTTCATATGCTCCGCCGGTCGACATCGCGATCCGGTTCTTGCCGTCGACCAGCCGGGCGCGGCGCAACGGCACCCATTGATACCAGCTGCCCTGTTCGCCCGCGGGCTGAAGCCCGAGGCTTTGAAACTGGCTGGCGACATAGGAAGCCGCGATCTCGTGTCCGCGCGTCCCCGTCCCGCGCCCTTCGAGCAGATCGTCGGCAAGGAATTCGATGTGCCCGCGCACCCGCGCCGCGGCGGCGCTATCGGCCGGGCTCATGCGACGGTTCGCGATCGGCGCGGGCGCGGCGGCGACCGACAGAGCGGCGAGGGACAGCATCAGGGTACGGCAAACAGACATGGGCTTTTCGTCCAGCGGCAAGGAGGAGCGCGGCCAGGCGGCCACCATTGCCCGCGTCGCTATCGGATGCCGCGCATGATGACCAGCCGCGCTCCCGCCGCTCGTCGAAGCCAAGGGTTTGCCGATCGAGTGCGGCGCGATTAAGGGGACTGCCGAGGCCCCATTTTCCCAAGGACGATCATGACCATCACCATTTCGAGCGCGTTCGACGCCGGCAATATCCGCGTCGTCGGTCAGGACGGCGACCGCGTCGACCTCGAGATCGTCAAGGATCATCTGAGCGACTTCCACCAGTGGTTCCACTTCCGCGTCGCCGGCGCCGGCGGGCGCGAGATCGTGCTGCGGATCATGAATTGCGGATCGGCGGCCTATCCCGACGGCTGGCCCGACTATCGCGCCTGCCTGTCGATCGACCGCGAGGACTGGACCCGGATCGAAGGCACGAGCTACGCCGACGGGGTCCTCACCATCCGCTTCACCCCCGAGACCGACCTCGTCTGGCTGGCCTATTTCGCGCCTTTTTCGATGGAGCGTCACCACGACCTGGTGTCGACTGTCGCCGCGCTCCCCGGGGTCGACTACCAGAGCCTCGGCAAGAGCCTTGACGGGCAGGACATCGACTGCCTGACGATCGGCGAGGGCGCCCTCACGGTATGGCTCTACGCGCGCCAGCACCCGGGTGAGACGATGGCCGAATGGTGGATGGAAGGCGCGCTCGAGAAATTGACCGACAGTGACGACCCGATCGCGCGCGTGCTGCGCGCCGAATGCACCTTCCACGTCGTTCCCAACATGAACCCCGACGGGTCGCGGCGCGGGCATCTGCGCACCAATGCCGTCGGCACCAACCTCAACCGCGAATGGGACAAGCCGTCGGCCGAGAAGAGCCCCGAAGTGCTGTGCGTGCGCGGCCGGATGGACGAGACCGGGGTCGATTTCGCAATGGACATCCACGGCGACGAGGCGATCCCCGCCAACTTCCTCGCCGGGTTCGAGGGCATCCCCTCGCTCACCGAGCGGCAGAGCAAGTTGTTCAAGCACTTTTCAGCCACGCTCGAGCGGCTGTCGCCCGACTTCCAGACCCGCCAGGGCTATCAAATCCCCGCGCCGGGCCAAGCCAATCTGTCAATGTCGACGACGCAGCTTGCCGAGCGTTTCGGCGCGGTGTCGATGACTCTCGAAATGCCCTTCAAGGACAATTTCGACCTGCCCGACGAGGTCTATGGTTGGAGCCCCGAGCGCTCCAAATATCTCGCCGGATCGTGCCTCGATGCGCTCTACGCCATCCTGCCCGAACTCAAGGCGAGCGTTGCCGGCGTGAAGGGGCGCTGATGCCGACGCTGGTTTTGCTTCGCCACGGCCAATCGCAGTGGAACCTCGAGAATCGCTTCACCGGATGGTGGGATGTCGACCTGACCGAACAAGGCATCACCGAGGCGAACGCAGCGGGTGAACTGCTTGCCGCGCGCGGGTTCGATTTCGACCAGTGCTTCACGTCGGTCCAGACGCGTGCGATCCGAACGCTCAACCTCATGCTCGAGACGATGGGGCGACTGTGGCTGCCGGTGACCAAGGACTGGCGCCTCAATGAGCGCCATTATGGCGGGCTGACCGGGCTTAACAAGACCGAGACGGTGGCCAGGGTCGGCGCCGAACAAGTCAAGATATGGCGGCGATCGTTCGACGTTCCCCCGCCTCCGCTCGATGACGGCAGCCCTTATCAACTCAGTGACGACCGCCGGTACGCGGGCATTTCCATCCCCGCGTCGGAGAGCCTCAAAATGACGATTGAACGCGTCCTGCCTTATTATGAGGCGGCGATCGTGCCCGAGCTCCGCGCCGGCAAACGAGTCATTATTTCGGCCCACGGCAATTCGCTTCGCGCGCTCGAAAAACACCTGTCGAACATCGCCGACGCGGATATTGTCGGGCTCGAGATTCCCACCGGCCAGCCGATCATTTACGAGCTGGGCAACGATCTGTCGGTTCGCGACCGTTATTTTCTGAGCGAGCGCGCGGTCTAG
This sequence comes from uncultured Sphingomicrobium sp., assembly GCA_964235815.1. Lineage (GTDB taxonomy): Bacteria > Pseudomonadota > Alphaproteobacteria > Sphingomonadales > Sphingomonadaceae > Sphingomicrobium. Next base: position 17,801 of record CAXSCF010000018.1, on the reverse strand, counting down.
ACCTGCCGAGGCGCCACCTGCATCCGACGACTAAGCCGCGACCTTGACCCGGTACATCGCCTGATCGGCGCGAGCGAGGACCGCAGTCGGCGTATCGCCGCGTTCGACCAGCGTCATCCCGATTGCGACCGACAAGGGGATCGGCTGACCGTTGAACAGAAAGTCGTCGCCCGCCACCGAATTGACTAGCCGTTCGGCGGTTTCGATCGCGATCGCTTCATCGGCACGGTCCAGAAGGACGCAGAATTCGTCTCCGCCAAGCCGCGCCACGAAGTCGCTGGTGCGCACCCCGCCCTGCAATTGCTCGGCGACATGGATCAAGGCGGCGTCGCCGCCTTCATGGCCAAAGCTGTCGTTGAGCATTTTGAGCCCGTCGAGATCGACGAACAACACCGCCGCCGATTCGCCGTGGCGCTCAAAGCGCGCGATCATCGTTTCCAATTGACGCATCATTCCGCGACGATTGGCGATCGGCACCAGCGCATCGTGATGAGCAGGCCGATCGGGCTCGCTCACGCGGGCCTGGAGGCGCGCGACGTCGGCCTTGAGGAGTGCAATTTCCTCTAGCAGCTGGCCTTGATCCCTGCGTTCATGGCTTACATCGTGCATGATGAACCCCTGTTGCAGCGCGATCATTATGCGAAAACTTGCGAAATGTGGATAAGCAATTGCGCACTGTCCCGGATTGCGCCACTCGCGCCGCGGCTTTACGACCACCGCATCGAGGCATCAGGCGGGGGCGACAGTGCTGGTCGGGATCATCATGGGAAGCACCTCCGACTGGGAGACGATGCGCCACGCCGCGGAGATGCTCGACACGCTCGGGATCGCGCATGAGCGCCGTGTCGTCTCGGCGCACCGGACTCCGCAGCGACTGTATGACTATGCTGCCAGCGCCGCGTCGCGTGGCTTGCGGGTGATCATCGCCGGAGCCGGCGGAGCGGCGCATCTGCCGGGAATGGCGGCGGCGATTACCGCGCTTCCGGTCCTCGGCGTGCCGGTCGAGAGCAAGGCGCTGAGCGGGATGGATAGCCTGCTGTCAATCGTTCAGATGCCGGCCGGAGTGCCCGTCGGAACGCTCGCCATCGGCAAGCCCGGGGCGATCAATGCGGCGTTGTTGGCGGCAGCGATGCTGGCCACGACCGATCCCGCGCTGGGCGAGCGGCTGACGGCGTGGCGCGCGCAGCAAACCGCAGCGGTCCCCGACCATCCCGCCTGAGTCGATGCCCGCCGCACCATTGCCCCCCGGATCGACGATCGGCATCGTCGGCGGCGGCCAGCTCGGCCGGATGCTGGCGATGGCGGCGGCGCAGCTCGGCTATCGCTGCCACATCTACGACCCGCACGCGGCGCCGTGCGCCAGCGACGTCGCGGCGCGCTTCACGCGCGGGTCCTTCGACGATGAAGTCGCCGTCGCCGCCTTTGCCGCTGATTGCGACGTCGTTACATATGAGTTCGAAAATGTCCCGACTGCGCCGCTCGACGCGCTGGGCACGAAGTTGCGGCCCGCCACGCGCAGCCTGATCACGGCGCAGGATCGCGCAGTCGAGAAGCGGTTCCTCGACCAAGCCGGCGTGGCGATCGCCCCGTGGGCCGAGGTCGACGACGAAGCCTCGCTCGGCGCCGCGATCGAGCGCCTCGGGCTTCCGTTGCTGCTCAAGACAAGGCGCTTGGGCTATGACGGCAAAGGCCAGGCGCGAGTTCGCTCGATCGAGGAGGCCGTCGCTGCGTGGCAGGCCATCGGGTGCCGCCCCGCGGTCGCCGAAGCGGTGATGCCCTTCGACGTCGAATATTCGGTGATCGTCGCGCGAACGGCCGACGGCGCCACCGCGTCATGGCCGGTGTCGCGCAACATCCATCGCGACGGCATCCTGCGCCGCTCTGAAATCCCGCCCGGCCCGGCAATCGAAGCCCAAGTCTTCGCGGCGACCGAACTCGCGGTGAAGCTGGCCGGGCACCTTGACCATGTCGGGGTAATGACGGTCGAATATTTCGCTTGCCCGGACGGCCCGATCGTCAACGAGATCGCGCCGCGGGTCCACAATAGCGGGCATTGGACGATCGAGGGATCGGTAACCTCGCAATTCGAACAGCATGTCCGCGCCATTTGCGGGCTGCCCTTGGGGGACACGAAGCTGGTCGGCGCGACCGTAAGCATGGACAATCTGATCGGCGACGACGTCGACCAATGGGCCGTGCTGGTCGCCGAACCCGGCGCGCACCTCCATTTCTATAACAAGGGCGAGGCCCGCCCCGGGCGCAAGTTGGGGCACGTCACGCGGGTCAAATAAGGTCGCCTTGGCCCTTTTGCCTTACGGTGCGATCGCCGCCAACAAGACCGCTCACCCTAAGCCTGTCGAAGGGCCACCCATCGGAGAGAACACTTCGACAAGTCCAGCGTGAGCGCCTGGTCGGCAAGCTGCTCCTAGCGCGGCGTGATGACTTCGATCGGATAGCCCAGCTTCGCCAGCTGCGGGCGCACCTTGGCGGCGTCGCCGACTACCAGCCACACGAACCCGCGCTGGCTCACTGCGGCGCGAATCGCCTCATCGACCCCGGCCGTGGTCTGGCTGCGATACCGCGCCGGCAGCGTCTCGTAATAGTCGTCTGGGCGCCCGAGCAGGTCGTTTGACATCATTGCACCGAGCACCGCGCTTGAGGTTTCGAAGCGTCCGGGGAGCTGGTTGATGCTGTTCGCGGTGACCCGGGCCAGTTCATCCGCGGTAACACCTTTCGCGCCGAGGAATCCGGCGAATTGCGAATCGAGCGCGGCGATCGCTTCGCCCGTGCGGTCCGCCTGGACCGGCGCGCTCACGACATAAGGCACGGCATGTTCGCGCAACGCGAAATTGCCGTTGACCCCATAGGACCAGCCCTTGGCTTCGCGCAGGTCCATGTTGATCCGGCTGAGGAAGTCGCCCCCGAGCACGTCGTTGGCGCTGCTCACTGCCACAATATCGCTGCGCGGATCGAGCGGGGTGATCTGCCCGCCGCTGATCACCGATTGCGGCGATCCCGGGCGATCGATCAGTACGATGCGCGACGTTGCCGGCCGTACCGGCGCGGCACCGAACGCCTTGACCCCCTTGGCCGATGCCGGCGCCTGCCACGAGCCAAATTGGGCATTGAGCAAGGGCAGCACTTCGGCGAGAGGACGATCCGAAACGACGAAGATCTTGGCATTGTCGGGGCGAACCCAGCGATCCTTGTTCGCCACCAGCTCGTCGCGGGTGGCGGCGCCAATCGCCGCCGCGTCGCCGCCACGCAGCGCGGCATAGGGATGGTTGGGACCATAGATCAACGCCGGCAGCGCTCGCGCCGCAATCCCATTGGGGTCCTTTTGCAGTTGCGCGATGCCGGTCAGCGCCTGCGTCTTGACGCGCGCCAGGTCCGCCGGGGCGAACGCCGGGTTGCGGATGACATCGCCGACGAGCGCAAGGCTAGGCGCCAGATTGGCCGACAAAGCGGACATCGTGACGGTCGAGCGATCAAGCGAATTGCTGGTGTCGATATCGACTCCCAGACTTTCCTTGGCCTCGCTATAGGCTTGCGCGTCGAGGCTCGTGGTCCCCTCCTCGAGCATTCCCATCATCAGCCCTTGAATCCCGCGCGTAGTGGGCGAATCCGCTGCATCGCCGGCGTTGAATTGCACCGCGAGCTGCGTCACGGGAACTGCGCTGCGCTGGGCATATTCGACCGCAATCCCGTTGGCGAGGACGGTGTGCGTGATCGCCGGGAAATCGAGCGCGGTCAGCTGACCGACCCCCGGGACGACGCGCTTCGCGCCCGGAGCCGCCGCCGTGGCATTGGGCGACAGTTTCGGATCGGGCGTGAACTTTGCGTCGGCGTAAGGGGCGCGCTCGCCCGGTTCGAGCCGCACCGACAGCGCCGGACGAGTCAACCACTGGCGCATCGCCGCCTGGACCTCGGCGGGGGTGATGGCGGCATAAGTGGCGAGCGTTTTCTTGTAATAATCGCTGTCCCCGGCGAACGTCTGGCCCTCGGCCAGCGTGACCGCCTTGCCGCCGAACCCGCCGACTTGCTCGAGCCCGCGAATGCGCCCGCCGACCTCGCTCAGCGCGGCGCGCTTGCGCGACCAGTTCGTCGAGCCGCTTTTCGACTTGCCCCGGATCGACTCCCGGCTTGACCGCCGCCTCGACATAGAAAATGCCGACCCTCTGCAACGCGTACATGTTGGCCGAGGCTGACACCGCGAGCTGTTCGTCACGCACAAGCACCTTGTCGAAGCGCGAACTGGCGAGCCCGCCGAGCACCGATCCTCCGACATCGAGCGCGACCAATTGCCGGTCGAGCAGCCCGGGAACGGTCCAGTAACGCGACACGGTGGTGGTCGCGACGCGATCCTTCATCACGAGCTGCTTCGGCGCGGAAAGCGTCGGGATCGCGGCCTGCGCCGGATTGTTGACCGGCCCGCGCGGAATGGCGGCGAAATATTTCTCGACCATCGGGCGCGCGGTGGCGAGGTCGATATCACCCGCCAGCACTAGCACGGCGTTGTTCGGGCCATAGCGATTGCGGAACCAGTTGCCGACGTCGGTCAGGCTCGCCGCATCGAGGTCGGCCATCGAGCCGATGGTGGTGTGATGATAGGGGTGGCCTTCGGGAAAAAGATTTTGGAGCACTTCGTAGAACACCAGCCCGCCGGGCCGATTGTCCCCCTGGCGCTTCTCATTCTGGACGACGCCGCGCTGATTATCGAGAACCTTCTGGCTGACCGACCCGAGCAAATGCCCCATGCGGTCGCTCTCCATGAACAAAGCGAGGTCGATCGCTCCGGCCGGCACGGTCTCGAAATAGTTGGTGCGATCGAACGAAGTGGTGCCGTTATAGTCGGTCGCCCCGACCTTCTGCAGGTAGGTGAAATAGTCGCCGGGAAGATTTTCCGACCCGTTGAACATCAGATGCTCGAACAGGTGGGCAAAGCCGGTCTTGCTCATCGGCTCGTCCTTGGAGCCGACGTTGTACCACATGCTGACCCCGACCACGGGCGCCTTGCGGTCCTCATGGACGATCACCGTCAGTCCATTGGCGAGGCGAAAGGTCTGATGCGGGATCGACACCTGGTCGACCAGTCTGGCGACCGACACCGGCGCGCTCGGCACCGCCGGCGCTGCGTCCGCCATCGGCGTGGCGCCACGGTCGCGCACCGCATTCGGTGCGGTGGTCGCGCAGGCCGCGAGCAGCGAGGTTCCAGTAAACAGAATCGTCAGGCGCAGCGATTTCGACATTGGAGGTCCCCCATGAAAGTTGGTGCGATCCTAATCGCCAAGCGTCATCGTGCAAGCAGGATCGACCAGTGCCCGCGCCTTATCGACCAACGGCGGCGATGATGTCGTCGGTCATGGTCTTGGCCTGGTCGATCAGGTCGTCGTCGCGGACCCGCCTGTACCGCGCCAGAGCGAGACTGAACGCGCCGAATAGCAATAATCCAATCCCGACCAGCGTGAATAGCAATGTCTGCCCGCGAAGCGAGTCGAGCGCTCCTCCCATTCCACGGACCGGCCCGCCGATCAGCCCGGCGCGAATCACGAACCAGCCGACCAGCGCAATGATCACGGCCCGCGCGGCGAACCCGGCCCTCCCAAGATGGCGCACGACACGCGGCGCATCGGAATCGACGAACATCATGAAGTCGCACCGCCACGAGCGCACCGCCTGCCCGACCGCGATGCCCAGGACGCCCGCGCCGATGAGCAACAACATCAAGGATCCGCCAGGGGCTGCGGCCAGGTGACTCCCGGCGGCGCGCGTCGCGGCTTCGCTGGCCCCGCCATCGGATCCGGCCAGTGCAGTGCGCAGCGCGACAAACGCCAGCAACCAATAGCCCAGTCCGCCGAGCGCGCGCCCGATCCGCGCACTGCGCCCGCGCCAGCCGTCGCCCCGTCGTTCGAGATCGAGCATCGCTTCATAGGTGCGAAACAAGCCGTAGCCGAACAGGCCGAGCGCAAGGATCACGAGCAGGAGCGTCCCCAGGGGCAATAACCGCACCGCCTCGACCACCGACACGGTCGATTGGCCGCGCCCGGTGACCAGTACCACCAGCCCCAACAGCACATAGACCGCGCCGCGCGTCGCATAGCCAAGCCGCGCAATCCATTCGAGGTGGGCGAAGCGGTGAAGCGTGGCATCCATGGCAAACAGACGGTTCGCGCCCTTCCCGGTTCCCGCCCTGCCGCGCCGCATGACAGCGCGATGCGACAATGCTAGCGGCTCCTCATCCCAATTTTCGCAAAGTATTTACCCCAGTGTCGACCGACTTATCCAAGATCCGCAATTTCAGCATCATCGCGCACATCGATCACGGCAAGTCGACGCTCGCCGACCGCCTCATCCAGACCACCGGCGGGCTCACCGCGCGCGAAATGTCGGCGCAGGTGCTCGACAATATGGAGATCGAGCAGGAACGCGGGATCACGATCAAGGCGCAGACCGTGCGCCTCGAGTGGAAGGGCCACGAGCTCAATTTGATGGACACCCCCGGCCACGTCGACTTCGCCTATGAAGTGTCGCGCTCCCTCGCCGCGTGCGAAGGCGCGCTGCTGGTGGTCGACGCCGCACAGGGGGTCGAGGCGCAGACGCTCGCCAACGTCTATCAGTCGATCGAGCACGACCATGAGATCATCCCCGTCATCAACAAGATCGACCTCCCCGCCGCCGAGCCCGAAAAGGTCCGCGCCGAGATCGAGGAAGTGATCGGCCTCGACGCCTCCAACGCGGTCATGACCAGCGCCAAGTCGGGGATCGGGATCGAGGCCGTGCTCGACGCTATCGTCGAACGCATCCCCCCGCCCAAGGGCGACCGCAGCGCCCCGTTGAAGGCGATGCTTGTCGACTCCTGGTACGACCCCTATTTGGGCGTCGTGATCCTCATCCGCGTCATCGACGGGGTGATCCGCAAGGGCCAGGAAATCATGTTCATGGCCGCGGGGACGCGCCACCTGGTCGACCGCGTCGGCTGCATGCGCCCCAAACTCGAGGTCCTCAGCGAGCTCGCCGCGGGCGAAATCGGCATCATCACCGCGCAGATCAAGGAAGTCGCCCAGACCCGCGTCGGCGACACCATCACCGACGCCAAGCGCCCCGCATTGGAGGCGCTCCCCGGCTTCAAGGAAGTCCAGCCGGTCGTCTTCTGCGGCCTGTTCCCGGTCGACGCCGCCGACTTCGACAAGCTTCGCGAATCGATCAGCAAGCTGCGCCTCAACGACGCCAGCTTCAGCTTCGAGACCGAGAGCAGCGCCGCCTTGGGCTTCGGCTTCCGCTGCGGCTTCCTCGGGCTGCTCCACCTCGAGATCATCCAGGAGCGCCTGACCCGCGAATATGATCTCGACCTCATCACCACCGCCCCCAGCGTGGTCTACCGCATGCAGCTCAATCGCTCGAAGCGCGGCGACCCCGGCGCCACCTCGGGCCGCGTCCTAGTCGGCGAGAGCGACGACGGCGGCAGCGTGATCGAGCTTCACAACCCCGCCGACATGCCCGACCCGTCGCGTATCGCCAGCATCGAGGAACCGTGGATCGAAGCCACGATCTACTGCCCCGACGAATATCTCGGCCCGATTCTCAAATTGTGCCAGGACCGACGCGGCATCCAGAAGAATCTTACGTATGTCGGCGGCCGCGCCCAGATTACGTACGAACTCCCGCTCAACGAAGTGGTGTTCGATTTCTACGACCGCTTGAAGTCGATGTCGAAGGGCTATGCCAGCTTCGACTATCACCAGATCGGCACGCGCGAGGGCGACCTCGTCAAGATGAGCATCCTCGTCAACGAGGAGCCGGTCGACGCGCTCAGCATGATCGTCCACCGCGGCACCGCCGAAGCGCGCGGCCGCGGGATGGTCGAGCGGCTAAAGGACCTGATCCCGCGGCATCTGTTCAAGATCCCGATCCAGGCCGCGATCGGCGGCAAGGTCATTGCGCGCGAGACGATCAGCGCGATGCGCAAGGACGTCACGGCCAAATGCTACGGCGGCGACGCCACCCGCAAGCGCAAGCTGCTCGACAAGCAGAAAAAGGGCAAAGCGAAAATGCGCGAATACGGCAACGTCAGCATCCCCCAGGAAGCCTTCATCGCTGCGCTGCGCATGGGGGATGAGGGTTAGGCTCCGAATATCAGGAGCGGCTCGGCACAGTCTCAAAGTTTGGGCGCATCAACTTTGTCACCGTCAATGAAGAAGGGCTAGTGCGCGACTGATCTGCCCGTTACCCGACCACCCGCGCCATCAACTTCATCGCCGCCTGGGGGTCGGCATCAACCATCCCGAGCAACGTCCGCGCCGGCGCGTCCGGAGAGCGGCGGTGCTGCTCCCAGTCGCGCAGCGTGGCGACGGGGATGTGAAGCTTCTCGGCGAACTTGGCCTGGCTGAGCTTGGTCTGGGCGCGGATCGCCTTGACATCGGGGCCAGCGGCGACTCGCCCGCGTGCGGCGTCGCCTTCGGCGAAGGCAATGGCGTCGGCGAGGCCGGCAGCGATCTTTTCAAATGCTTTGTTCATGACACAGGTTCTGCACGGCCTTGTCATACGGCATTGCCGCATGGCGAACAATCTTCTTACGACGGCATTACAGTGTTCAGATGGCGCCATTTTGCGCCTAAGCTCCCCCCATGACCCGCCCCGTCTTCACCCACGCGATCACCGCGCTCCCCACCCACATCGACGAACTCGGCCACGTCAACAATGCGGTGTGGGTGCAGTGGATCCAGGAGGTCGCGCTGGGGCATTGGTACAGCGTCGCCAGCCCCGCGCACCAGGCGCGCTACATCTGGGTCGTGGTGCGCCACGAGATCGACTATCTGCGCCCCGCGATCGCCGGCGAGACCGTCACCGGGCGGACCTGGGTTGGCGAGGCCCCCAAGGGCGCGCGGTTCGACCGCCACATGGAATTCACCGGCGCCGACGGCAAGCTCAAGGTCCGCGCCGTAACCCAGTGGGCGATCATCGACCAGACCAGCGGCCGCCCGATCCGCGTCCCGGCCGACGTCATCGCGCCTTTCATGGAATGATCTTTTCGCTGTCCTACAGGGCATCTCTTTGCCATCCTCCCGCCATGAGCAACCTTGGCTTCGACTTCCGGGGAGTGACGCAGCAACCACCGCCTGCCTTCGGGAGGGCGATTTTAAAGCCGACGTGCCGTCAACTTCCTCAACTTCGGCGATCATGACTCGCCCGGTCCTGCATGACTATTTCCGCTCCTCGGCCGCCTATCGCGTCCGAGTCGCGCTGGCGTTGAAGGGAGTCGATTACGACCATCACGTCATCAATCTCGCCCGCGGCGACCAACGGGCGGCGGCGTTCCGCGCCACGAACCCGCAAGGCCTGATCCCCGCGCTCGAGATCGACGGGCTCGTCCTGACCCAAAGCCTGGCGATCTGTGATTATCTCGACGCCACGCACAAAGCCGTGCCGTTCGTCCCGAGCGACCCGGCCGACCGCGCCCACGTCCTCGCGCTGGCGCTGACCGTGGCGTGCGACATTCACCCGCTCAACAATTTGCGCGTGCTTCGCTATCTGACCGGCGAGCTTGGCGTGGCGGAAGACGCCAAGGACGGCTGGTATCGCCACTGGGTGATCGAGGGGCTGACCGCGCTCGAGGCGCTCGCCGCCCCGCGCGCCGGCACCTGGCTGTTCGGCGACGCGCCGAGCCTGGCCGATATCTGCCTCATCCCCCAGCTCTACAATGCGCGGCGCTTCGCGGTGCCACTCGATCCCTATCCGACGCTGCGCCGGGTCGACGACACCGCCGCGGCCCATCCCGCGTTCGCCGCCGCCCACCCCGATCGCCAGCCGACCCCTCAGGAGCAGTCCGCATGAACCGCGTCGATACGATGACCCGCCCGTTCGAGGGGGTTCGCCCCGCCACTGCGCCCGAGGGTCAGGTTTCCATCCCCTCGCTTGTCGGAAAGGTCAGCGACGAGGAATGGGCGATCCGCGTCGATCTCGCCGCGGCGTATCGGCTGGTCGCTTATTTTGGCTGGGACGATTTGATCTTCACCCATTTGTCGGCGCGCATCCCCGGCCCCGAGCATCATTTCCTGCTCAACCCGTACCAGTTGATGTTCGAGGAAGTGACCGCCTCGTCGCTGGTCAAGGTCGACGTCGCGGGCAATCCGGTCGATCCGACCCCGTTCATCACCAACCCCGCCGGGTTCACGATCCACTCGGCGGTCCACATGGCGCGCTACGATGCCCATGCCGTGATGCACCTCCACACCCCCGCGGGGCAGGCGGTGGCGGCGCATCAGGGCGGCTTGCTGCCGCTGACGCAGACCGCGATGCTGGTGCTTGGCGACCTCGCCTTCCACGATTACGAAGGGGTCGCGGTCGACCTTGACGAGCGCGCGCGGATCGTCGCCGATCTGGGCGACAAAGGCGCCATGCTGCTGCGCAACCACGGCACGATGGCGGTCGGGGGCAATGTCGGCGAATGCTTCCTCAAGCTCTATTTCATCGAACGCGCGTGCGAAGCACAGATCATGGCGCTGTCGGCCGGCGATGATGTCAACCGCCCGCTGCAGGGCGCCGCCGAACTCGCTGCGGCGCAAGGCGGTAAAGGCCTCAAGATGGCCGCCAACCTGCTCGCCTGGCCGGCGTTGAAGCGCAAGGCGTACCGGCTCGACCCCTCGTTCGCAACCTGACTTTCCGGTTTGGAAAGTTTACGCTTGCCAAACTGGAAAGTGACGGCTAGTGACTTTCCATGATGGAAAGTAAGGACTCGCCGATGACCGATTTCGAAGACCAGGCGCGCGCCGCACTCGCCGCCAAAAGCGATACGCAGCGTCAGCTCGCCGCCGCGGCCCAATGTCCGCCGTCGCGCCACGCTGCGTTCGGTCTGCTGATGTGGACCATAATCGCCTCGCAAGCCTTCGCACAGCCGGTCAAATTTGCCCTCCTCGGGCTGATGTTCGTCGCCATGATCCTGATCGTCCGATGGGATCGACGGCGCACGGGAATGTTCATCAACGGCTACCGCCGAGGCAAGACCCGCATCGTCACTTTTGCCATTCTCGCCGTCGAACTCGGGCTTCTCGCCCTCGCCAGCCATCGCGTCATCGGCTTCCACGACCGCACCGCCCCTTTGCTGCTCGGGGTCGTTGGCGCGGCGCTTGGCTGGATCGGGAGCGTCATCTGGCAGCGCGTGTTCGTCACCGAGTTGGCCGGCTGATGGGCGAGCTTCCGCCCGGCTTCGACGCCGTCCTCCACCCCCCCGCACGACTTCAGATCGCGGCGGTGCTGGCCAACGTCGATACCGCCGAATTCGCCAAATTGCGCGAGCTCGTCGGGGTCAGCGATTCAGTGCTGTCGAAGCATCTCGCCGCGCTCGCCGAGGCAGGCCACATCGGCATGCGCAAGGCCGCCAGCGACGGTCGCCAGCGGACTTGGGCGTCGCTTACCCGGTCAGGCCGTGCTGCCTTCACCGCCCACGTCGCCGCTCTCCACGCGATCGTTGCGGGCGCGAGCCGCGGCTAGGCCACGGGCACCAATCGCTCGAGCTGATCGACAGCGGCGGGCGTGAGCCGGAGCGCCCCCGCGGCGATATTCTCGCGCAGATGGTCAACCGAAGAGGTACCTGGGATGAGCAAGATGTTGCGCGAACGCTGAAGCAGCCACGCCAGCGCGACCTGCATCGGGGTCGCGCCAAGCCCCGCCGCGACCGACGACAGCGCGTCCGACTGGATCGGCGAGAATCCGCCGAGCGGGAAGAACGGCACATAGGCTATCCCGTCCGCCGCGAGCTGGTCGATCAGCGCATCGTCGCCGCGGTGAACGAGGTTATACTGGTTCTGGACGCACACGATGGCGGCGATCGAGCGGCCCTCGGTGACCTGGCGCGAGGTGACGTTGCTGAGCCCGATATGCTTGATCAGTCCCTGGTACTGGAGTTCGGCGAGCGTGGTCACTTGCGCTTCGATCGATCCCTCGACCGGCGCTTCATTGCCCCAGCCGCGAAAGTTGACGACGTCGATCGCATCGATCCCCAGCCGCGTCAGATTGTCGTGCACCGCGCTGGTCAGTTCGGCCGGCGAGCTGGCCTCGAGCCACGATCCGTCGTCGCCGCGCCGCGCGCCCACCTTGGTCACGATCACCAGGTCTGCGGGGTAGGGATGAAGCGCCTCGCGGATCAGTTCGTTGGTTACGAACGGCCCGTAATAATCGCTCGTGTCGATATGATCGATGCCCAGCGCGACCGCCTCACGCAACACCGCCAGCGCGGCGTCCCGATCGCGCGGCGGGCCGAACACGTGCGGGCCGGCAAGCTGCATCGCGCCATAGCCGATGCGGTTGACGCTGAGCGGACCAAGCGCGAAGCGACCAGCGGCGGCGGCATTGGGGGAATCATCGGGCATGTCGTTCTCCTGCGGCGATTGTGTAGCTTGCAAACCCGCTTACTCGAATGTCGGCTTTCGACCCGTTGCAGACATTAGCGCAAAGCCATCATCGACACTTCTCCGCTCATAGAGGCCCGCTGATTTACGCCTGTCATAACGAGGGCGATGCCGGGAACGTCGAAGCTGACCCAGTAGCCGCCCTTGTTCCGAAACTTCGGGAAAGGCTGAAACTCAGGAGGTTGCGGTCCCGTGAACCGATAGAGGCCGTCAATGCCAATAGCCCAAAGCGCACGGTCGCCATGAGCCAGACCGAAGAACGCAACGGTGCTTGATGGTTCCCCATCGTCGAGGGTGCCGTGCGGGGGCTGGGGGTCTAGTGATTTGAAGAAGAGCCGCCGAATCTCTTTTCCGCAAACTTCAACGATGCGCCCATGTGCGGACATGTGCACGAGGCCGACTGCAGCCACGACGCAAGATGGCTTCCAAGGGGACACAGCAACGCCGTTCACGGGGTCGCACGCTGTGTTGAGCGGTCCACCGCAAAGCTTGCCGGACTGGTTACGCTCGATGATGGCGATTTGCCCATCTTTACGGTCGATGCGCCTTAGTCCACCGCCCCACTCTCCAATGTTGAACCCAACCCAGACGGCGTCCCCCGTCGTGAGAGCCGTTCCGTTGACCAATGGCGGCTGAAGCTCTTGCTTCAGCCTGAGTGCGTGCACGGTTCCGCCTTGGACTTCGAGCAGGCGACGGTTTGTCACCAGCGTAATGTCGCCTCCACTGACGCAATCCAACGCGACCAGTGTGTCTCCGTCAGTTGGCAATTTGGCAGCGACGACCCAACGGCCAGGCGAGTATTGTTGGAGCGTCCACGCTCCTGAGCCATCATCCATAATCGCCGTCAGACGGCTGGCCGATTTGCAGATTTCGATCAGCTTTCCGGTAGAAGCCACCGCCTCTGGCTTGGCACCGTCGGGGTCCAACGACACAAGGGAGCCGTCGAGGTGCAACATCCAAAGCCGGTCATGTGCAAACACTGCGCGGACGATTGGCGGCATCGCACCTTGTTCAGCATCCTCAGAAGGCGAAGTGTCATTGCTACCCGCTTGAACCGCAGCGGCAAGGAAAGCAGCGGCAATAATTGCCCGCGAAACAAAGAGAGGACGTGCGGACGAATTGGCTCGCTTCATCATTGAGATAATGGCCCACTGGCGAGCAAGGTCAATGTCCGCTTTCCACCCTCAGCGGACATCGGGGCCCAAAGCTTTTCGTCATACCCGCGAAAGCGGGAACCCGGCGCAGTCAGACAGACTCGCCCGGCAGCGGAAAGCCGAAGTTTTCGGCAAGCCCGCGCGAGTCAGGATTGTGGGCTAGAGATCGGACCTCACGAGTCTTTGTCAGCTGGGTTCCCGCGCTCGCGGGAATGACGAATGGGGGGGTTCCGCGTTTGGCCCATAACAGGATTTGGGGCCTTGAACGCCGCTCAAAGCGGAAATTGGTCGGGGAGAGAGGATTCGAACCTCCGGCCCCTGCCTCCCGAAGACAGTGCTCTACCAGGCTGAGCTACTCCCCGACCGGGACCGGATGGCGGACCATCCGGTGCAGGAGCGAGGGGCCTGTTAGCGGCGCGTCCCACGATGCGCAAGGGCGCTCGTCAGTGGCCAAGCACTTGCAGCCAGTCGGCGTGGCGGACGAGCTTTTCACGCGGTGCGTCGTGGCGCGCGGCGGCGGTTTCGGCGGCCTCGATCGTGCGCCAGTCGGCAAAGCTGGTCGGTCTGACATTGCGCGCCGCCAGCACGGCGTCGAGCCCGGCCCCGCCCTTGCGCCCGCCCTCGCGCAGGCTATCGCCGGCCGGGAATGCCGTTGCAATCAATTCGGCCACTTCATAGCCATCGGGACGGTTGGTCCCGATCGTCCCCGATGGACCGCGCCGCGCCCAGCCGACGGCGTACAACCCGTCACCGATCACCCCGCCGTCATTGGCGAACTTGCCCCCGCGTTCGTCGTAGGGAACGCCGTCGATGTGCGGGGTGCGATAGCCGATGCAACTCACCACGAGATGGGCGGGGATGGCATATTCCTCACCCATTCCGACGCTTTGCCCGGCAAGGTCGAGCGCGGTGCGTTCGACGATCAACCGTTCGGCCCGGCCGTCGCCTTCGATCCGCACCGGACGCGCGAAGAAGTCGAACTCGATGTGCTTGGTCTTTCCAGAGGCGTCGTCGTGGAGGGTCGCGAAATCGCGCAAATGAGTGACCGACTTGCGCGCGCCGGGTTCAAGCGCGGCGTCGGCCTCGCTAGCCGGGAGGTCGGCAGGCTCGACGTGCGGGATCGCCCCAGCGAGATGGCCAAGCTCGCCCAATTCCTTGGGGGTCATCGCAATCTGGTGCGGGCCGCGGCGGCCGACGATGGTGATGGTGCGGATTGCGCTCGCGTCGAGCGCGTCGAGCGCATGGGCGACGATGTCCGATCCGGCGAACTCGGCGCGGGTCTTGCTCAAGATTCGCGCCACGTCGAGCGCGACATTGCCATTGCCGATCACCGCCGCGGCGGCGCCGTCGAGCGGAGGGTCGAGGTCGGCGAAATCGGGATGGCCATTATACCATCCAACGAACGCCGCCGACCCGACCACTCCGGGCAAGTCCTCTCCCGGGATCCCGAGCGTGCGGTCATGCGGCGCCCCGGTGGCGAGGATGACGGCGTCGTAGAGCGACTTGAGCTCGTCGATCGACACCGCCCCCCCGGCCGGGCCATCGCCGACCGCGACATTGCCGACGAAGCGCACCGTGCCGCTTGTCGCGACCTTGTCGTAGCGCTTGGCGACGGCCTTGATCGACTGGTGGTCGGGGGCGACCCCAAAGCGGATCAGGCCATACGGAACGGGCAATTTGTCGATGATGTCGATCGCCGCGTCGTCGCCATAGGCCTTGGCCAGCGCTTCGGCGGTATAGAAACCCGCCGGTCCCGACCCGATCACTGCGAAATGGCGCACACGCTACTCCCCTGCTGAGCGCCCAATGCTAAGCGCTGGGCGAGCAGGCGCAACCCTATCGCTTGGTCTTGTCCTCGAGCAGCAACTCGCTGCCCTTCTTGTTGAGCATCGCCTCGATCGGCCCGGCGAACATCGCCAGCATCCCCGACAGCATGACGCGGACGTTGAGCCTGGTCTCCTCGACCGCGATATGCGCATCGACCGATTGCCCCATGGCGTGGATCTTGAGGGTGAGCGTATCCCCCGCCCAGCTCGGTTCGATCACGCTCGCCCCGCCCGGGATATGATCCTTGAGGTTGTGGATATTGGTCGCGATCCGGCGGCGGGCTTCCTCGCGGCCGAGCTTGTGGGGCATATTGACGTCGATCGGGCGCTGCATGGGATGAAACATGCGGTGGACGGCGTTGCATTTCAACCCAAGCCGGAGTCAAATGCGTCATGTCTCGCCTGATCCTCCTGCTAAGCCTGCTGCTGTCCTTTCCCGCGGCGGCCCCGGCCCAGACCTTGCGCAGCCACATCGCGCGGTTCGACCCCGCCGCGGATTATATTACCGTCGGGCAGGACGAGCCCGGGTATCAGGCGTGGTACAAAGCGGCCAATTGGCGTCCCGTCTACGTCCGCGCATTCCACGATTATCTGGTCGGCAATGGCGTCGGCGGGGTGGTGCCGACGTGGCAGTTGCTGCGCACCGCGACCGATTGGCGGCGATGCGGCGCCGATCCGTTCGAAGTGCCGCCGCCCGCCGACTGGCCCAACATCGTCGCCACGCTGCGCTACATCGGCGCGACCATCGTTCCCGCGCTCGGCCCGGTCGAGCCGGTGTCGGTCTATCGCAACCCGATGCTCAACGCGTGTGCCGGCGGCGCGCAGGCCAGCACTCACCGCGAAATGGGGGCGGTCGATATCGTGCCGCTGCGCGCGATCCGCCGCGAGGCGCTGATGTTGCAATTGTGCCAGCTCCACGCTGCGCATCCCGAAAGCAACACCGGGCTCGGCTTTTACAAGGGGCTGCGGTTCCACATCGACGCGCGAAAATATCGCGAATGGGGCACACAAGGGATGCGCGGCGGCTATGGCTGCGCGGCCGTAATGGCCGAGGGCGCGGCGCCGTTCAATTCCGGGCAAGCGGCGCTGACGATCCTGCCGCCGTCGCTCATTGCGACCCGAACGCCTTCCGCGGTCGTCGCCGCGCCGGTCGATCCGCTCGCCCCCACCGCGCAATAGGGCTTGTCCCCGCCCGCCAACGCACCACATGCTCGGGCAATCAAGGGGTGACCAATGGATCTCGAGAAACTGACCGACCGCGCGCGCGGCTTCCTCCAGGCGGCGCAGACCATCGCGGTGCGCGAGCATCACCAGCAAATCCGTCCGGCGCATTATCTGAAGGCGCTGTTCGACGATGAGCAGGGGATGGCGGCGGGGCTGATCGGCGCCGCGGGGGGCGATGGCAAGATCGCCAAACGCGAAGCCGACGCGCTGGTCGCCAAGGTCCCGACGGTGACCGGAAGCGGCGCGACCTCGGCGCCCGGGATCGACGGCGACCTGATCCGCTTGCTCGACCAGGCGCAGGCAATTTCGACCAAGGCCAGCGACCAATATGTCACCGTCGAGCGGATCCTGCTGGCGATGGCACTGGCCAAGGGCAGCGAGGTCGCCGGAGTGATCGGGCGCGCCGGCGCGACGCCGCAGACGCTCAACGCAGCGATCGACAAGCTTCGCCAAGGTCGAACCGCCGACACGCAAGGCTCCGAAGACCGCTACGACGCGCTCAAGCGCTATTCGCGCGACCTCACCCAGGCCGCACGCGACGGCAAGCTCGACCCGGTGATCGGCCGCGACGAGGAAATCCGCCGCACCATCCAGGTCCTTGCCCGCCGGACCAAGAACAACCCCGTCCTGATCGGCGAACCCGGGGTCGGCAAGACCGCGATCGCCGAGGGCCTCGCGCTGCGCATCGCCAACGGCGACGTGCCCGACGGGCTGAAGAATAACCGCTTGTTGTCGCTCGACATGGGCGCGCTGATCGCCGGGGCCAAGTATCGCGGCGAGTTCGAGGAGCGCTTGAAAGGCGTGCTCGACGAGGTCAAGCAGGCCGCCGGCGAAGTCATCTTGTTCATCGACGAAATGCATACGCTGGTCGGCGCGGGCAAAAGCGAAGGCGCGATGGACGCCGCCAATCTGCTCAAGCCCGCACTATCACGCGGCGAATTGCACTGCATTGGCGCCACCACGCTCGACGAATATAGGAAGCATATCGAAAAGGATGCCGCGCTCGAGCGGCGCTTCCAGCCGGTGTTCGTCGGCGAACCGACCGTCCCCGACACGATCTCGATCCTGCGCGGGCTGAAGGAGAAATATGAGCTCCACCATGGGGTGCGGATCACCGACGCCGCGCTGGTCGCCGCGGCGACGCTGAGCAACCGCTACATCGCCGACCGCTTCCTGCCCGACAAGGCGATCGA
>CAXSCF010000017.1:29939-32321 GCA_964235815.1 uncultured Sphingomicrobium sp. | reverse complement strand
CGGAACAGGCTCGGCAGCCACCCGGGCAAATCGCCCCCGACCATGTCGCCGTCCTTCGAATACGCCGCCCACCGCCCGACCAGCTGCGCCAGCACCGCCGCGCGCCCCTGGAACGCGCCCTGCATCGCATCCTCGAGGTTGAGCAGGCACAGATAATTCTCGCGCCCCTTGCGGATCACGATGCGCTTCTTGCGCTCCTCGGGGTCGGCGACGATCCGCGCGCTTTCGCCGTCCAACTGCCGCTGCAGCGCCTTGGTAAAGGTCGACACCCACACCGTCCCTTGCGCCCGCTCGGCCCACAGCGACGCCGGCGCCAGATAGGCGAGCGTCTTGCCGATCCCGGTCCCCGCCTCGGCCAGCAGCATGTTGGGCTCGCCTGCCGCTCGGCGCGGCGCGAAGATGCCGGCGACCGATCCCGCCATGGCGACCTGTCCCTCGCGCGGCTCGGCACCCGTCCCGGTGAGCTCGGCCAGCCGCGCCTCGGCATCCCCCGCCGGGATTGACAGCGTCTTCGGCGCCGGTCGCTCGGCGGCTTCCTCCCATTGCGGCAGCCGCGAAAACAGCATCCGCTCGCCGCGCTCGGGTTGCGCCAGACGCTCGGCGACAAACGGACCCCACCCCCACCCCAGCCGGTACAGCGTCGCGTTCGACGTCCATGCCCCCTCGCGCTCGGACCAGTCGCCGGCGAGCGTCGCCAGCAGCGCCTCGGCAATTTCTATCAAGGCCGGCGCCGCTCCGGCATCGCTATCGGGCGGCACGATCCCCACCGCGCGGCACATCCCGGCGACCGTCGGCACCGCGAACCGCGCCGGATAGACGAACGCGTATAATTCGAGCAAATCGAGCCCCGAGACATCGGGCGTTCCCAGCCGCTGCCCGACCAAGGGCGCATTGAGCAGCACATGCGGCGTCTCCGCCAGCCGCCCGATCGCCGCCCCGCGCGCCACCTCGCCGACCGCCCCGTCCCGCGCGACCCAGATCCCGGCATGAGTGGCGTGAAGCGCGGGAAGGGGCAGCGAAGGCATCCTTCCGCTTTGACGCCCCAGGAACGAAAGGGCAACACGCAAAGTCCCTCCCTGCCGACTTCGGCGGGGAGGTGGCCGCGAAGCGGACGGAGGGGTTCTCGGATACGAATGAGAACCCCTCCGTCAGCCTGCGGCTGCCACCTCCCCATCGAAGGCGATGGGGAGGACCAACGGTTCCCTTCCCTGTTTCCCCGCGCTATCCGCACCCCCATGACCGACCCCGCTCTCCGCACCGCCGCCCTCGCCTCGAAGGCGTGGCCCTACGAAGAAGCGCGCAAGCTCCTCAAGCGCTACCCCGACGGCAAGCCAGGCCAGAACGGATCGCCCGCCCCCGTCCTGTTCGAAACCGGCTACGGCCCCTCGGGCCTGCCCCACATCGGCACCTTCGTCGAGGTCCTGCGCACCACCATCGTCCGCCGCGCCTATGAGGAACTGACCGGCCATCCGACCCGCCTGATCGCCTTCAGCGACGACATGGACGGCCTGCGCAAGGTCCCCGACAACCTCCCCAACGCCGCCATGCTCGCCGCCCACCTCGGCCAGCCGCTGACCCGGATCCCCGACCCGTTCGGCACCCACGACAGTTTCGCCGCGCACAACAACGCCCTCCTGCGCCACTTCCTCGACCGCTTCGGGTTCGACTATGAATTCGCTAGCTCGACCGAATATTACACCGCCGGCCGCTTCGACGACGCGATCCGCAACGTCCTCCGCCACTGGGACGGCATCCTCGCCATCATGCTCCCGACCCTGCGCGAGGAACGCCGCCAGACCTACTCCCCCCTCCTCCCGATCTCCCCCACCACCGGCATCGTCCTGCAAGTCCCGGTCGAGGTCGTCGACGTGACCGCCGGCACCATCGCCTTCACCGACAGCGACGGCCAACGCGTACAGCAAAGCGCGCTCGGCGGCCGCGCCAAGCTCCAGTGGAAGGTCGACTGGGCGATGCGCTGTGTCGCGCTCGGGGTCGATTATGAAATGGCCGGCAAGGACCTCATCGACTCGACCCTCCAGTCGGGCAAGATCGCGCGCCTCCTCGGCGCCCGCCCCCCCGAGGGCTTCAACTACGAGATGTTCCTCGACGAAAAAGGCGAGAAGATCTCCAAGTCCAAGGGCAACGGCCTCAGCCTCGACCAATGGCTCGAGTACGGCAGCGAGGAGAGCCTGTCCTTTTTCGCCTACCGCGAGCCCAGGAAGGCCAAGTCGCTCCACTTGGCCGTCATCCCGCGCGCCATCGACGAATATTTCCAGTTCCGCGCCACTTACGCCGCGCAACCGATCGAGCAGCGCCTCGGCAACCCCGTCCACCACATCCACGCCGGCGCCGTCCCCGCGACCGCGCCCCCGCTGCCCTACG
>CAXSCF010000017.1:26633-29929 GCA_964235815.1 uncultured Sphingomicrobium sp. | reverse complement strand
GCCCCCGGCACCAGCCCCGCGACCGATCCCGAGCTCGACCGCCTCATCGCGCTCGCGGTCAACTACGCCCGCGACCACGTCGCCCCGACGCTCCACCGCCGCGCGCCCGTCGAGCACGAAATCGCCGCGTTGCAAGATCTCGACGCCGAACTCGCCCGCCTCGCCCCCGACACCCCCGCCGACGCCATCCAGACCCTCGTCTTCGAAATCGGCAAGCGCCACCCCTTCGCCACGCTCCGCGCCTGGTTCCAGACCCTCTACGAAACCCTCCTCGGCTCGAGCCAGGGCCCCAGAATGGGCAGCTTCATCGCCCTCTACGGCATAGAAAACACCCGCAAACTCATCGCCGAAGCCCTCGCCTAAAATTCCTCCCCGAGCTCGCTCGGGGAGGGGGACCATTGCCCGCAGAGGCACTGGTGGAGGGGTAAGCTCGCGCACCCCCACAATCACCTTGGCTTGCTTCGACCACATGCCTACCCTTCGTCGGGCAATCACAGCTTCAAGTCGGGATTTGAATATTGGCGGACCTTTCCACGGCCCTTGCGCGGGCGCGAACCGAGGAGGACGTCAAGGACGCCTACATCAAGGCGCTCGGCCTGAAATCCTACTTCAAGGGCCTGGTCGACATCCAGACCGAGGAAATCTGGTTCGAGGCCAAGGACTCGCCGACCCCGGCGATCATCATGTTCGGCCAGTTGCTCGTCTACGTCCGCGCGGCCCGCAAGCGCGGCGAGCCGATCCCCGCCTTCCTCGCCGTCATCGACCGCGAAAAGGCCGCGATCATGCCGACGACCAGCGCGCTTCCGCTGTTGGACGACAAGTGCATCGACTGGCCCAAGGCGGGCTCTCAGGCCGGGCGAGCGCTCGCCGCGCAAATCGCCCCCTACGTCCAGGCGCACATCGTCGAATATACCATCGCGCACGACGAAGCCGCCTTCCTCACCGCGGTCAAGGACGCGATCCGCGAACGGCGGATCATCCGCACCCCGATCACCCCCGACAATCTGCGCCAGGTGTTCGACCGCTGGGTGGCGATGGTCGGCAGCGAGCTCGGCACCGTCGACCCCGCCGACTACGCCGTGCTGTTCTTCGCCGACATCATGCACGACGGCCGGAACGAGGCGATGACCAACCTGCCCGCTCGGCTGTTGTTCAGCGGCGACAAGCCCGTCTTCATCCTCGACGGCCACCAATATGAGCTGGCGAGCGAGCGCGGCTATCGAAACTTCTGGGCCATCTATCATCGCCCGCCCGAACAGAAGCACCGCCACTATCTGCTTGAGCGCCGCGACAGCCTGCTCCCCGTCGACGAACAGAAGTTCAAGGGCGCTTACTACACCCCGCTGCACATCGTCGACAAAGCCTATGACCAGTTGTTGGCCACGCTCGGCCCCAACTGGCAGGATCGCTACCTCGTGTGGGACATGTGCGCTGGCGTCGGCAACCTGGAGGCCAAGCACAGCAACTTGCGCAACGTCTACATGTCCACGCTCGACCAGGCCGACGTCACGATCATGAAGTCGAACCCGGCCTTCGCCGGGGCCGAAATCTTCCAGTACGACTATCTCAACGACGACGTCACCGACTTCGGCGAAATCGGCTACGGTCTGTCGAACAAGGTGCCTCTGGCGCTGCGCCAAGCCATCGCCGATTCGCGCGAGGGAAAGAAAGGCGCCAAGCCGATCCTGGTGCTGATCAATCCGCCTTATGCGGAGAGTGGATCGGGGATCGCCAAGGGAGATGAAAATAAGATCGGTGTCGAAAAGACGCGCATCAACGGTTGGATGCGCGAAATGAACTTCGGCTACGCAAGCAAAGAGCTCTTCACGCAGTTTCTTGTCCGCATTCGTCACGAGTTGCCGCAATCGACGCTAGCGATGTTCAGTACGCTCAAATATGTAAACGCGCCTAACTTCGAGCCGTTTCGAGGTATTTGGCAGGCTGAGTATTTAGACGGGTTTGTGGTTCATAGCCGAGCTTTTGACGGGCTTGATGGGGATTTTCCGATCGGATTCCTAATATGGGATACGCGCAAAAAGCTGTCTGTTGCTAATGTCTCCGTCGGAGTGGTTGATCGTCATGGCCTGTTGATTGGCGAGAAGCAGTATGTCGCTCGGCCGACGAACACATTGCTAAATCTTTGGATGGCGAAAACGCGCCCCAATGGCGCAGCAGCTTTGCCGCTTTCGAATGCGCTTAAGGTTTCTAAGAATCCGCGACCTAAGCGCCAGTATCTTAACTCAGTCGGCTATCTCTATGCGAGTAACAACGACCTCCAGCATTCGGCCATCGAGACGCTGATAACTTCTTCAATCTACACGGGTGGCAATGGTGGCGGCGTCTACCTCACTGCCGACAACCTCTGGCAGGCCGCCATCGTCTTCAGCGTCCGCCGCCTTATCAAGCCGACCTGGCTCAACGACCGCGACCAATTTCTGCAGCCGTCGCAACCGCTCACCGAGGAATTCAAGTCGGATTGCCTCGTCTGGATGCTGTTCAACGGCAGCAACCTGACCGCAGGCGCCGACGCCCTGCGCTGGAACGACGCCGACTGGTCGCTCGTCAATCACTTCATCCCCTTCACCGAAACCGAAGTCGGGGCGAGCGGACGGTTCGAGTCCGACTTCATGGTTGGCTACATGCGCGGACTAAGCTTCTCGCCCGAGGCGCAAGCGGTGCTCGATGAAGGTCGCAAGCTGTGGGCGCGCTTTCACGCGACGCAGTTTCCGCGCAAGATCCGCGACGACTATAAGCTCGGTCGCCCCGATGCCGGCTGGTACCAGGTCCGCCGCGCGCTCGAGGCTTATGGCGACACCGAACTGACCGACTTCGATCCCTTCAAGGCCGCGTACGCCGCGCTCGGCACAAAGCTGCGACCGATGGTATTCGACCTCGGATTTCTGCCGAAATGACGCGAGGTCCGCTTGCGCGTCGATGGACGGCCTGAAGGTGCCTGTTCGCGACCGGCCGTTACGAGCGCGCCCCCAAAAAACAACTTTCCTACAGCGCCCTGACCTGTCATCCTCGGTTCGGCTCTTTGCGATCGTCGATCTTTTCCAGATACCTTGCCCGCCTTGCGGGGGCCGCGAAACTGGTCGTCCGCCCGGGGACTTTAGTGAACTTAGGAACGTAAGCGGGGTCGTCAGCCCGCCTTCGACTCGGCGATCCACCGGTCGATCTTGGCCTCGAGCACGGGCAGGGGCAGCGCGCCCGTCATCAGCACTTCGGCGTGGAACGCCTTGAGGTCGAACTTCGCCCCCAGTTCCTTCTCGGCCTTGGCGCGCAGCCGCTGGATG
>CAXSCF010000017.1:20386-26623 GCA_964235815.1 uncultured Sphingomicrobium sp. | reverse complement strand
CTTCAGGCGCAGGATGGTCAGTTGGCCGACTTTGTACGCCAGCGCCTGGCCCGGGATGGCGATATAGCGCTCGACCTCGGCGGTGGCGTCGGTCCGCCCCATATTGCTGTGGGTCAGCATATAGTCGATCGCCTGGTCGCGGGTCCAATGCTTGGCGTGGAGCCCGGTGTCGACCACCAGCCGCATCGCGCGCAGCATCTCGTCGCTCAAGGTGCCAAAGCGCTGATACGGGTCGTCGTACAGTCCCATCGCATAGCCCAGCGTCTCGGCGTACAGCGCCCAGCCCTCGACATAAGCGGTATTGCCGCCGAACCGCAGGAAGCTCGGCAGGCTCGCATTCTCCTGCGCCAGGCTGATCTGGAAATGGTGCCCCGGCGATCCCTCGTGGAGATAGAGCGTGGTCATCCCCGGTGTGGTCCGCGACGGCAGGTCGTAGGCGTTGAAGTAGAATACCCCCGGCCGCTTGCCGTCGGGCGTGCCCTGTTCGTAGCTGCCGCCGGCCTGGTACTTCTCGATCGTCTTGTCGTAAGGGCGGATCTCGAGCCGGGTCTTGGGCATGGTCGAGAAATAGGCCGGCAATTTGGCATCGACCGCCCGGCCGATCGCAGTATAGCCCTCGGCGAGCGCCTCCCGGCTTTTGGGCTGGAAAATCCTGTCGTGGCGCAGATAATCGAAGAAGTGGGCGAGGTCCTGCTTGTAGCCGACCTCGAGCCGGACCTTTTCCATCTCGGCCGTGATCCGCGCCACTTCGCTCAGGCCAAGCTGGTGAACCTCGTCGGGGCCAAGCGGCAACGTGGTGTTGGTCTCGATCAGGCTGCGATAGAGGCGGTCGCCGCCGCGCATCGCCCACAGCCCGACATCGCTCCGTGCGGCGGGCAGATAATCGTGTTGCAGATATTCGCGCAGGCGCCGGTAGGCGGGATAGATCTGCCCGGCGATCATCGCCTGATAATCACGCGTCAGCCGCGCCCGCTCGGCCGCCCCGATGCTCGCCGGAAATTGCCTGATCGGGCCGTAAAATGCCGACTCCTCGGGTTTCTGCTTCAATTGCGTGTCGAGCTGGTCGATAACGTTGCGGATCGTCAGCCTGGTCTCGACCACCCCCGCCGCGCGCCCCTCGCGGAACCGAGCGGCCGCGGCGTCGAGATAGCGCACGAACCCGGCGTGGCGCTTCAGCGCATTGTCATAGTCGGCAAGCGTCGCGAAGGGCGCCGCGCCCTTGCCGCTCGACAGCGTTGGATAATAGGTCTGGAGGCCCGAAAAATGGTTGATCGGCCGCACCGCGCTGAGCGCCAACAGGGCCGGGTCGAGCCGCTTGAGCGTATCCTTGGTGGTGAAGGCGAAGGTATCGAACGCGATCTGGTCGGTCGGGCTGAGCAGCGCGCGGTCGATGCCGCCGAGCGCGGCGAGGTCGTGCTCGGCGGCAGCGCGGCTGGCGTCGAAATAAGCGTCGCTGACAAGGTCGCCGAACTGGTCGGCATAGCGCAGGTCGCCGCGGAACAAGGCATCGAGCGGGTTGAGCTTGAGGCTCGCCTCGTCGCTCGCCTTGAACACAGCGAACAGCGCATCATGGGCCTCAGCCGGGCTCAGCGCGGCACTCGGCGCGGGGGCGATGCGCGCGGCGGGCGCGCTGACGCAGGCGGTCATCAGCGGCGCGGCGCAGGCGAGAAGCAGCAAGCGATTCATGGACAGTTTATTCCGATCGAGTCAGCGTTTCTTCGCCCATAACCGACGACGGGCGCCGCGGTAGCCCGCGACGCCCGTTTTTCGACGAATAAACCGGCCGAGCTTACCAGAAGAAGCTGTAGACCACGTCGACCACTTGCCCGGTGTAGACATTGACCAGCAGCGCATCGTCATAATAACGCACCCAGCGATACGGCCCGTAGACCTGCGGCAGGCGGTACATCGACGGGTCGTCGAGCCAGTAGTTCGACTGGTAATAGCCCGGGAACAGGCTGAACCCGATCGAGAAGCGGCGATAGCCTGACCCGAAGCGATCATGATAGCGCCCGAGTTGGAACAACGAACGGTTGCGGTCGCGATAGTTGCGCCAGTCGTATTGGCGGTCGTTGCGCCACTGGTTGCTCCACGCGCCGCGGCGGTGATCGTCGCGCTGAACGACGGTACCACGATCCTGGCGCCAGTCGGGATTGCGGTCGCGGCGATCGTCGCGAATTCTTCCGTCGGATCGCTCCGAGCGCCGCCACTGGCCCGGACCCTGATCGAACGGGCGTGTCGCCGGCTGACCGTCGCCCGTGCGTGGCGGATCGATCCGTGCCGGGTCGCGCCTGTCCCCGCCGCTTCCGCGCGGCTGCTCGCCGGGTTGACCCCAGCGGCGCCGCTCGCCGTTGTGCCGCCACAGCGATTGCGCGGGTTGCGGCTCGACCACTTGCGCCGAGACGTCGGGCTGCGGCGTCGGCGGTCGACGGTCTTCGCGACGGGCGGTCCACGGCGCGCGCTCGGTCTCATCTGGGCGCTCGATCGTAGCAGGCCGCTCGGTCGAACTGCGCTCGATGCGTTCGGCGCGGCGGGCGGCACGCGCCTCGGCACCGCCATCGTTGCGTGGACCCGCGCCGTCGCGGGCGCGGCCATGGCGTCCTTCGTCCTGCGCCAGAGCGGGCATCGCCGCCATGCCTGCGAGCATCACCGCCAAGATTAATTTACGCATCGCCTCACTCCTGACCGACTACCTTATTCGCGCATATTTGGGCGCGCGCGATGAGCCGATGCTGAATGAAATCAGGCCCGCGGCGGGGCGACCGTGGTGCTCGCTGGCGGTGCGGAGTGCGTCACGCTGGCCAGCCGTGCGACCGCTTCGATAATGCGCGGTCCCGCCCCGCAACGGCAGCGGTTGGGCAGCAGGTCGAGCTCGGCCTGCCCCGGCGCGGGATTGGTGGCGACGAGCGCCGCCAGTGCCATGATAAACCCCGGGTCGCAGCGCCCGCACTGGCTGACCTGGGCGGCTGCCCACGCCTTTTGGACGGGATGGTTCCCCGCCAGTCCTTCGATCGTCACGACCTCGGCGCCTTCGAGCGCGGCGATGGCAACGTCGCAGCTCAACGTCGCCCGACCGTCGATGATCACCGTGCAGGCGCCACAATCCCCGCTGTCACAGCCGTGTTTGGTGCCCGTCAGATTGGATGCGTCGCGCAAGGCCCATAACAAGGGCGTATCGGGATCAAGCCGATAGCGGATCGGCTCGCCATTGACGGTCATGCTGCTCATCGCGGCTCGTCCTACCCATGTGTGCCCTCTTTGCAAGGCGCCCGAGCCGCGTCATCATGCGACGATGAGCATCATTTCCACGACCGTCGGCGTGATCGGGATCGACATCGCCGGCGCCGGCGGCGCCACGCCGATCCTGTTCCTTCACGGAGTCGGGTCGGATAAAAGCGTCTGGCGCCCTCAGCTCGACCATTTCGGACGCGGACGGACGGCGATTGCCATGGATTATCCAGGTTATGGTGAAAGCGCGGCGATGCGGGATGCGACGCGCGACGATTTCGCTAATGCGGCGCTCGCCGTGCTCGACGCACTCCATGTTGAGCGCGCGCATGTTTGCGGGCTCTCGCTCGGCGGCGTGGTGGCGATCGCGCTCAGCGCGCTCGCACCGTCTCGCTGCGCCTCGCTGATCCTCGCCGACACTTTTACGGTCCACCCGGACGGACAGGCGATCTTCGACCGTTCGGTCGCGGCAAGCGAAGCGATGCCGATGCGCGCGCTCGCCGAAGCCCGCGCCCCAGCGCTCCTCGGGGCCGAAGCAAGCGCCTTGGTCACGGCCAACGTCATTGCGACCATGGCGGCGATCGATCCCGCCGCTTATCGCATCGGGGCGCGTGCCGTTTGGCTCGCCGATCAGCGCGAGCGGGCCGCGGCGATTGCAGTCCCGGCGCTGGTGCTGGTCGGTGAACAAGACCGCGTCACCCCGCTTGCCTTGTCGATCGAGCTTGCGCGATTGGTCGGCCGATCCGTGTCGCCGCGACCGATGGTCATGAGCGCGACAATCGCCAACGCCGGTCATCTCGCGAACCTCGAACAGCCCGCGGCGTTCAATCGGGTTGTCGCCACCTTCCTTGCCGAAATGGACCCAAGGTGAAGATCAAATGTATCGGCGCGGGGCCGGCCGGACTGACCTTTGCAATCTCGATGAAGTTGCGCGATCCGACGCATGAGGTGCGCGTGGTCGAGCGCAATCGCGAAGGCGTGACCTTTGGCTGGGGAGTCGTCTTTTCCGATCAGACGATCGACAATCTGCTGCGCAACGACCCGGTGTCGGGCGCGATCATCGCCGAACAATGCGCGCATTGGGACGATATTGACGTGCGTATCCACGGCCAGTCAATCGTCTCTTCCGGTCACGGCTTCATCGGCATCGGGCGCAAGCGGCTGCTCGAAATCCTCGTCGATCGCGCGCGCGCGCTCGGTGTCGTGATCGAGTTCGAGCGCGAGGACGATGGCAGCGACGACGCGGGCTGGGATTTGGTGATCGCTTCCGACGGCGCCAACAGCCGGGTGCGCGACGCACGGCGCGACACGTTCGGCGTCGACCTCGACCAGCGCGCCAACCGCTTCATCTGGCTCGGCACGCCAAAGCTGTTCGACGCCTTCACCTTCGCCTTCGAACAGACCCCCTCCGGATGGATTTGGGCCCATGCCTATCGTTTCTCGGCGGATTGCTCGACGTTCATAGTCGAATGCGCGTCGGCAACCTGGGACGCGCTCGGCTTCGCGGCAATGAGCCAAGACGAAACGATCGCGGCGTGCGAAGCGATCTTCGCGCGTCACCTCGATGGGCAACCCCTGATCAGCAATGCGGCGCACTTGCGCGGCGCGGCGGCCTGGCTCCAGTTCCGACGGCTGACCTGCGAGCGTTGGGACGACGGAAAGGTCGTCCTGATCGGCGACGCCGCGCATACCGCGCATTTCTCGATCGGATCGGGGACCAAGCTGGCGGTCGAGGATGCGATCAAGTTGGCCGAGGTGCTCAATCAGCCAGGAATGACGCTTGGCCAGGCCCTCGCCGGCTATCATGCCGAACGCTCGATCGAAGTGCTCAAGCTCCAGAACAGCGCGCGCAACTCGACCGAATGGTTCGAGACGCTCGACCGCTATCTCGGCTTCGAACCATGGCAGTTCGCTTATTCGCTGCTGACCCGGTCGCAACGCATCAGCCATGAGAATCTCCGGCTGCGCGACGGTGACTGGCTTGGCCGGACCGAGGCCACCTTTTGGCAGCAAGCGACGGGGGGAGCGCGCACGGCGCCGCCGATGTTCGCCCCGTTCAAGCTTCGCGCAATGGCGCTCGCGAACCGTATCGTCGTGTCGCCGATGGCAACCTATTCGGCGGTCGGCGGCACCCCGAACGATTTCCACCTCGTCCATTATGGCGCGCGCGCCGAGGGCGGTGCGGGGCTGGTGCTGACCGAGATGACCTGCGTTTCGCCAAGCGCGCGGATCACGCCGGGCTGCACCGGCATGTATGCCGCCGACCATGTCGCGGGATGGCGTCGGATCGCCGACTTCGTCCATGCCCGATCCAAGGCCAAATTCTGCCTTCAACTCGGTCATTCGGGCGGCAAGGGATCGACCCAGCTAGGATGGGACAGCATGGATGCCCCGCTCGATCGAGACAATTGGCCATTGATCGCCGCGTCCGAAGTCCCGTGGACTCGTGACAATCAAGTTCCCCGGGCTATGAACCGGGAGGACATGGAGGAGGTTCGCGATCAGTTCGTCGCCGCGACGGTGATGGCGATCGATGCCGGGTTCGACATGGTCGAACTCCATGCCGCCCATGGCTATCTGCTGTCGAGCTTCATCACCCCGATCCAGAACAAGCGCGGCGACGATTATGGCGGAAGCCTTGCCAACCGCCTTCGCTTCCCGCTCGAAATATTCACCGCGATGCGCGCGGCGTGGCCCGCCGACCGCCCCATGTCGGTTCGCATATCGGCGACCGATTGGGCCGGAAGCGACGGCGTGACCCCCGATGAAGCGGTCGAGATCGCCACCGCATTCGCTGCTGCGGGGGCTGACCTGATCGATGTTTCCGCGGGACAGACGTGGTCCGCCGCGCAGCCGGTCTACGGACGGCTGTTCCAGACCCCCTTCTCCGACAAGATTCGCAACGAGGCGGGGCTGGCCACGATGGCGGTCGGCAATATCACCGACCCCGATCAGGCCAATGCCATTTTGCTCGCGGGACGCGCCGATCTCGTGGCGATCGGCCGTCCG
>CAXSCF010000017.1:0-20376 GCA_964235815.1 uncultured Sphingomicrobium sp. | reverse complement strand
GTGCCGGTGACCTGCCGGGCGGCGCCCGCGCGAGCGCCGCCCGGCTGGCCAGGCTGATGTGCCCGCGGCGGCTGCAGTCGGGACGCTCGTACCGCGCCTGCCTGGTGCCGGCCTTCCGCGCCGATCTCGTCGCGATCGGCCGCCCGCATCTGATCGATCCGAGCTGGACGCTGCGCGCGGCAGCGGCGGCCGGCTATCGCGGCCAGTTCGTCCCGCCGCCCTACCGCAACGGCATGAGCCAGCTTGCGCGCACTCTTCAGCGCGACGCCGAAGCAGCCGCGGCGCTTCGCGCCTGACCACGGGCCCGGTGCTGCAGGATGATGGAAAGATCGTATCGAGGCATAACACGAAAAGCGCTGCGGATAGCGATCCTGGGCGCAAGGCCGACGAAGCATATTTGCCTTGCAGCCTGCGCCATTTCTTTCTATACCGCTCGATATGAATAAACCCGAACGTTCTCTCTTGCGCGGTCGACCCCGTGAATTCTGCCTGGATCAAGCGCTGGCAAAGGCACTCCGCGTTTTCTGGGGCAAGGGCTATGAAGGAACCTCGCTGAGCGATCTCACCGAAGCAATGGGGATCACCCGTCCGAGCCTTTACGCCGCCTTCGGCAACAAGGAATCGCTGTTTCGCAAGGCGCTCGATCTCTACGAGGCTGAGAAACTGGCCTATGTCGGCAAGGCGCTTGCCCAGCCCACCGCGCGCGGCGTCGCCGAAACCCTCCTGCGCGGAAGTGTTGTCAATTCGACCAGCAGCGGCGAGCCTCACGGGTGCCTGGGAGTAATTACGTCGGTTGCGTGCGGGGCCGAAGCGGGGACGATACGCGCCGAGGTGGTCGAGCGTGGAAATGTCGTGCGCAAGGCGCTGATCGACCGTTTCGAGCAAGCCAAGCGCGAGAAGGATCTCCCCGACCAGACGGACGTCGAAGGGCTGACCAGCCTGCTCTACGCACTTCTTTTGGGAATATCAGTTCAGGCTGGCTCGGGCGCGACGCGAGAGGATTTGGATCGTCTGGTCGATACCGGGCTGGTCATGTGGCCGAGCGCCTGACGTTTTCGGAAGTTTTTCTATCGACCGGTATAAAATGGTATTGACGGGATGCGAGCCACTCTGTACTGATCGGTATAGAAGTACGAGAGACTAGGTTCGATCGGGGTAACCAGGGGGACGATGGACATCGTTTCTTATCCTTCCTGACTCCGCGGGCGATCCTCGCTCGCCAGTAATTGCGTAGCTCCGCCGATAGAGGCGCGTCGGGACTTCGTCCCGCGCCCGAATAAGCGTGGCAATTTTTCATTCGGTCGATGGGGTGACTTGTCGGCAAGCGATGGGATTTCCCATCGAGCAAGGAGATGCCTGATGGCCTATCATGCCCCCATCGACCGCGCGCTCAGTCAGCCGATCTGGTCGCCCCAGGCGGTGCTCGGATCGCAGGCCGGGTTCACGCCGCTCCAATGGTCGATCATCCTCGATGCGCCACGTGATCCCTTGGCGAGCCTTTCGCCGCCGAGCCGCTTGCGCCGCGCGCTTCGCTGGCTGATCGGCGACGCGGTCAACCTTAGCCTTGCCAACCCCCACCTTGAGGCGCTGCGTCGCACCGCCCTGCTGACCTGGCATCATGGCTTGAAGCTTCCGGCCAACGAATTGTCGGAATTCCTTGCGGCGGGTTTCAATCTCAAACAGTTCGAACTGATGGTCGAAGGGTTGCGCAATGCGATCGGCCCGCGCCGCAAATTCGCTTGAAACCACTCTCGACCGACGGGCCGGAAAGCGCGCGTTCACGATATACGACAGGGACCTAAATGTATTCTGGATCATTGCGAACGCCGGCCGTGGCCTTGCTGCTTGCAGCGCTCATCGCGTCTTGCGGCCAATCTGCGCCGCCGCCGCCCCCGCCGCCCGAAGTGACCACGATCACGATCGGTACCCAGCCGATCTCGAACGTCGTCGAACTGCCCGGCCGCGTGCAGGCGTTTCGCACCGCCGAAGTGCGCGCGCGGGTCGATGGAATCATCCAGCGCCGGCTGTACGAGGAAGGAACCGACGTCGGTGCCGGGCGTGCCTTGTTCCAGATCGATCCGCGCCAGATGCGCGCCAGCGCCAATGCGGCGGCGGCGCAACTGACGCGGGCGCAGGCCTCGGCCGCCAACGCCGGACAGGTTGTGCGGCGCTATAGCGGGCTGGTCGGCGAACAAGCGATCAGCCGCCAGGAATATGACGCCGCCATCGCCACTCAGCGCACCGCGCAGGCCGATGTCGCCAATACTCGGGCTTTGGTCGATGCGGCGCGGCTGATGCTTGGCTATGCCACCGTGACCGCGCCGATTTCGGGCCGGGTCGGGCGCGCGCAGGTCACCGAAGGTGCGCTCGCCAGCGCCGCGCAAGGCACCCTGCTGACGACGATCGAACAGATCGACCGCGTCTATATCAACTTCGCGCAAAGCTCGTCGGATCTTCTCGCGCTGCGCCAGGCGATCGCCTCGGGCAGCCTCGACCTGCCGTCGCTCAACAAGGTGCCGGTGCAACTCATCCTCGAGGATGGCAGCGTCTATCCGTTCAGCGGCCAGATCGACTTCCTCGACATGTCGATCGACCAGGCGACGGGCACCGCGGCCCTTCGCGCCGAGTTCGTCAATCGCGGGCGCCTGTTGCTTCCCGGCCAGTTCGTCCGCGCGCGGATCATTGCCGGCACGCGGCCGAACGGCATCGCGGTGCCGCAGCGTGCGGTCAAGCTGACCTCCGACGGCGCCACCGTGCTCGTCGTCGGCGCCAAGGATGTGGTCGAAGTGCGCAAGGTCAAATTGGGCGCGATGCAGGGCGATTCCTGGTCGATCCTCGATGGGCTCAAACCCGGTGAGCGCGTGATCGTCGATGGCCAGCAAAAGGCCATGCCGGGTCAGGCGGTGCGCGTTGCCCGGCCGCGCCCAGCGGGCGTTCCCTCATCCGCCGCGCGTCCCGCCACTCGCCCTGTCGCCGGCTGATCGGATCCTCATGACACCCCGCTTCTTCATCGACCGGCCCGTCTTTGCGTGGGTCATCG
Organism: uncultured Sphingomicrobium sp.; assembly: GCA_964235815.1. GTDB lineage: Bacteria > Pseudomonadota > Alphaproteobacteria > Sphingomonadales > Sphingomonadaceae > Sphingomicrobium. The sequence continues at coordinate 17,336 of CAXSCF010000017.1, read as the reverse complement.
CGCTCGGTATCCTGATCGCCGGGATCATCGCCGTGCGCGCGCTGCCGATCGAGCAATATCCCTCGGTCGCGCCGCCCTCGCTGACGATCAGCGTGACCTATCCCGGCGCCGACGCGGCGACGCTCGAGCAGAATGTCACGCAAGTCATCGAACAGGAGCTCAACGGCATCGAGGGTTTTCTCTACATGTCGTCGAACAGCCAGTCGAACGGCACCGCCTCGATCAACCTGACCTTCGCCGCCGGGACCGACATCGACCGCGCCCAGATGGACGTTCAAAACCGCTTGCGCCGCGTCGAGCAGCGTCTGCCCGAAGACGTTCGGCGGCAGGGCGTGCAGGTCAATGAAGCCAATGCCGGCTTCCTGATGATCGTCGCGCTGACGTCGAAGACCGGCCAGATGCAATCGCTCGAAATCGGCAATTTCGCCAACACCAAGGTGCTCGACGAACTGCGCCGCGTGGCCGGCGTCGGCAACGTCCAGTCCTTTTCGCCAAGCTATGCGATGCGCATCTGGCTCGATCCGCAGAAGCTTGCGGGCTTCAGCCTGTCGCCGACCGAAGTCCTTTCCGCAGTGCAGGAGCAGAACAGCCAGACCCCCGGCGGCCAGCTCGGCGACCAGCCGCTGGCCAAGGGCAGCGAGCTAAATGCGATTATTACCACCCAAGGCCGCTTCACCAGCCCCGACCAGTTTCGCGGCATCATCCTGCGTGCCAATCCCGACGGGTCCGCGGTCACCTTGGGCGATGTCGCGAAGGTCGAGCTTGGCGCCGAAAACTACATTTTTTCGTCCGAACTCAACGGCAAGCCGATGGCCGGGATGGCGGTCCAGCTGACCCCTGGCGCCAACGCGCTGGCGACCGCCGCGGGGATCAAGGCGCGAATGGTGGAACTGTCCAAGACCTTTCCTCAGGATGTCGCCTGGTCGATCCCCTACGACACCACCCCGTTCGTCCAGATCTCGGTCGAGGAAGTGCTCATCACGCTGGCCGAGGCGATGGCGCTGGTGTTCGTCGTCATGTTCCTGTTCCTCCAGAATTGGCGCGCGACGGTCATCCCCACCGTGGTGGTGCCGATCGCTTTGTCCGGCGCCTGCCTTGGGCTGTGGCTGGCGGGCTTCTCGATCAACGTTTTGACCTTGTTCGGGATGGTGCTGGCGATCGGCATATTGGTCGATGACGCGATCGTGGTGATCGAGAATGTCGAACGCATCATGCGCGATGAAAAACTGCCGCCCTACGAAGCGACGGTCAAGGCGATGAGCCAGATTACCTCGCCGATCATCGGCATCACGCTGGTGCTGATCGCGGTGTTCGTGCCGATGGCCTTTTTCCCCGGGACGACGGGCGGGATCTATCGTCAGTTCTCGCTTACGCTGGCGATCTCGATTGCTTTCTCGGCGTTGCTTGCGCTGACCCTCACCCCGGCGCTGTGCGCGACCTTCCTCAAACCCCATGACGAGGCCCACCGCCGCGGTGCGATCGGCCAGCGCGTCGATCGCTTCTTCGCCGGCTTCAATGGCTGGTTCGCGCGCCGCACGCGCAACTACGAAGGCGCGGTGACGAAGATCCTGTCGGTGCCCTTGCGCGGGCTCGGCGTCTTCGCGGTGCTCGTCGCAATCACGCTGGTGCTGTTCATGCGCCTCCCCGGTTCGTTCCTGCCGCAGGAGGACCAAGGCTATCTGATCACCGTCATTCAGGCCCCGCCCGGCGCCACCTCGCAGCGCACCGATCTCGCCGCCAAGCAGGTGCTCGATTACTTCGAAAAGCAGGAGCAGACCGCCAACGTCGTCATGGTCCACGGCTTCAGTTTCTTTGGGCAAGGCCAGAACAATGCCATTGCCTTTACCCCACTCAAGCCGTGGGAGGATCGCAAGGGTCTCGCCAATCGCGCCGACACGCTGGCCGGCAAGGCGATGGGCACCTTCGGCCAGATCAAGGAGGCCTTTGTCTTTTCCTTGAGCCCGCCCGCGATCCAGGAGCTCGGCACCGCGAGCGGCTTCACCTTCAAGCTCCAGGACCGCGGCGGCAACGGCCACGCCGCGCTGCTTGCCGCGCGCAACCAGGTCCTCGGCGCGGCGATGAAGGACCCGCTGCTCGTCGGTGTGCGCCCCGAAGAACAGGAAGATTCTCCCCAGCTCAAGGTCGACATCGACCGCATCAAGGCGCGCGCGCTCGGCCTGTCGATCGCCGACGTCAACGCCACGCTGGCGATCAATTTCGGGAGTGCCTACGCCAACGATTTTTCGCGCGAAGGCCGCGTGCTGCGCGTGCTGATGCTCGCCGACGCTGCTTACCGCATGACCCCGCAGGACATCCTCGACTTGAAGGTGCGCAGCGCGACCGGCCAGATGGTTCCGTTCGGCGCCTTCGCCACCGTCGAATGGAGTGCCGCCGCGCCGCAATTGCAACGTTACAACGGCTATCCGGCGATGACGATTTCGGGTGAGCCCGCGCCGGGCAAATCGACCGGCGAAGCGATGGCCGAGATGGAGAAATTGGCGAGCGGGCTGCCGCAAGGCTTCGCTTATGAATGGACCGGCATTTCCTACGAAGAGCAGCAGTCCGCCGGCCAGATCGGCTTGCTCCTGGGATTGTCGATGGTGGTCGTCTTCCTGCTCCTCGCCGCGCTTTACGAAAGCTGGGCAGTGCCGGTGGCGGTGCTGCTGGTGGTGCCGATCGGAATGCTCGGCGCCGTGCTGCTGTCGATGCTGCGCGGTTACAACGCCGATATCTATTTCAACGTCGGACTGATCACGATCATCGGGTTGTCGGCCAAGAATGCCATCCTGATCATTGAATTCGCGATCGAACAGGAAGCGGCGGGCAAGTCGACACTCGACGCCGTGATGGAGGCGGTCAAGCTGCGGCTGCGCCCGATCGTCATGACCAGCCTCGCCTTCATCGCGGGCATGATTCCGCTCGTCATCGCCAGCGGCGCCGGCGCGGCCGGGCGGCGCGCGGTCGGCACCGGGGTGATGGGGGGAATGCTGTCGGCGACCTTCCTCGGAATCTTTTTCATCCCGCTCTTCTATCTCGCGGTGCGGCGCTGGCTGACCCGCCGCCGCCCGCCGTCCCCCCATGAAAAGGCGCATATGCATGACCTCCCCCCGCCCGCGCCCCAAGGAACACCGGCCGTTGCGTAAGCTCGCTTTCCTCACGAGCGCCAGCCTGCTCGCCGGCTGCACCAATCTCGCCCCGCCCGACGTGCGTCCCGCGCTCCCCACCGCGAACCAATATCCGTCGGCGTTCGCCGGCGACAAAGTCCCCGGGCAGCGCGCGAGCGACATCCGCTTGGCGCAATTCCTGATCGATCCGCGCCTCGAGCGGTTCGTGGCGCAGGCGCTCGAGCGCAATCGCAACCTCGCCGTCGCGGTCGCGCGGATCGAGGAAGCGCGCGGCCTCTACCGCATCCAGAACGCCGACCGCGTGCCGACGGTGGACGCCAGCGGCAGCGCGACCCGCTCACGCGGGCAAGGCGTTACCGGCCCCCAGACGATCAACAATTTCTCGGTCGGGGTCGCGGTAACCGGGTTCGAGCTCGACTTCTGGGGCAAGGTCAAGAATTTGTCCGAAGCGGCGCGCAGCGAATTTTTCGCCACGCGCCAGGCCGAACGCGCCTTTCGCCTGTCGCTGATCCGCGACGTCGCCAGCGCCTACTTCGCCTCGCGCGAAGCCGACGAGAGGATCGCGCTTGCCGACGCCACGGTCACAAGTCGCCGCGAGGCGGTGCGGATCGGCAAGCGCCGGCTTGATTCGGGGGTCACCTCGGCGCTCGACTATCGCCAGGCCGAATCCTTGCTCACCCAGGCCGAGACCGAGGCCGCCGCGCTTCGCCTGGCGCGGGCGCAGAGCGACAATCTGCTTGCCCTCCTGATCGGCGGCCCCGTTGCCGGACCGCTGCCCGCGCCATTGCCGCTGGCCCAGCAAAGCGCGACCCCGGCGCTGGCGGCGGGCCTCCCGTCCGAACTGCTCGTCGCGCGCCCCGACATCCTTGCCGCCGAGGAGCGGCTGCGCGCCGCGCGCGCCAATATCGGCGCTGCCCGCGCCGCATTCTTCCCCAGCATCTCGTTGACCGGAGTTGCGGGCTTCGCCTCGGCTGCCTTGGGTTCCTTGTTCAGCGGCGGCGCGCTGGCGTGGAGTTTCGGCCCCTCGATCGGCCTACCCTTGTTCGACGCTGGTCGGAATCGCGGCAATCTGACCGTCGCCCAGGCGCGCGAGAACATTGCCGTCGCGACTTATGAAGTGACCGTCCAGGGCGCCTTTCGCGAAGTCGCCGACGCGCTTGCGGGGCGGCGATATTATGCCGACCAGGTTGCCGCCGGTACGCGCGGCCTGACCGCCGCGCGCCGCACCGCGCGACTCGCTCAATTGCGCTATCGCGAAGGCGTCGCCTCCTACCTCGAAGTGCTCGACGCCGAACGCAGCCTGTTCGACGCCGAACAATCGCTCATCCGCCTGCGCCGCGCGGAAGCCGAGAACCTCTTCGGGCTCTACGTCGCCCTCGGGGGAGGAAACGCCTGATCGCCTTCCGAACGCGGCTCATGAAATATTTCTTTTGCTCGTCAAGCGTTCGGCGAGGGCGGGGGAGGAAATAAGCAGCGCTTGGTGGCCGCAACCTCGTCCTGCAGCACCGTCCTGCTATGCCGTCCCTTCCGAGCACCGTAGCGCTTGGTTAGCGGAGCGACCTTCGACGCCAGAGTGGCGATGGCCTGCTCGCGAGATATACCGAGTTGCGCCGCCGCATCGAGCGAGACGTTACGATATTCGCTGACACGTTCATAAATCACGAACCCATCGACCCTTTCGCCGGATCCTGGCTCCGGGCGCAGCGCCATGATTCGGGCGTAGCAGGTGGACGCCTCGATGAACATTTCGGTGAAGTGACGGTGCGCGTACCAGTCGGTTGCGTAGGCAGCCGGGACCGCGGTTATGGCGGCAACCACGATCAACCACGGTTCGCCGGCGCGGACACGGTCGCGCAGGCGAACTTCTGTCCGGCGAAATCCAGGCCCGCGGGCAAGCACCATGCTGACGAGCTTGATCGTGGCGTAGACCAGGGCCAGCCAGAAGAGCGCTTTCGACATGCATCCTCCCTCGGTCGGATCGGTGTTTCACGAGAATTGCTCAGCGCTGCGCCGGCGCGGAAATGAGCGAGGAAACCGCGGCGACCTTGCCCGATCCGTCGAGCACGAGCGCCATCATTTTGTCCCCGCTTGCGAAGTGCAGGCGATATTCGTCGCCACCCATGGGGTCGGGTCCCCTGAACGTCAGCGACTGCAACGGTCCCAGCGGCGCAAACTGGGCCCGCAGATCCTTGAGTTCGCGCCGCGTCGTCGCCGCCACCTTTGGCGTCATCGCTGCATAGTCAGGGGTGCCGGCCGCGAAACCGGCGATCAAGCCGCGCAGCGCCGCCTCCGATCCGTGCCGAGGCGCAGAGCGCGGCGCGAAGACCTGTCCGGTGGAGGCAGCGGCAATATCGGCAATCGGCGGTCGGCCCGCTGCGCGTAAGGCAGCGGCGAGCGCGTCGCCCGCGGATACCGCCACGTCGGGTGTGACGCCGCGTCCCTCCCAATTGGTCCTCGTGATCGGGTTCTCTGCCCGACCGAACGGGATGGACGCGCCGAGGCCGCGCCCAAGATCGACGAACCCGGTCGGGTTGGCACCGCCGCCCGTCACTTCGCCGACGACCGTGCCGCGCTTCAACGCCTGGAGATCGTAGGCGAGTTCTTCGCCCCCCGAAAAGGTGGCTGCGCTGGTCAGAACATAGACCGGCACGTCGGCGAAGCTGACCGGGGTCGGCTCGCTGCGGAAACTCTGCCGCTTTAGGTTGGCGGTTTTCTCGACGCGCGAGACGATGTCGTTGATCGGCCGCCCGGGGCGGACGAAATAGCTGACGAGATAGGCGACGCCGGCGGGCGATCCGCCATGATTGCGGCGGGCGTCGATGATCAGCGCGCGGCTGCCCGCCAGCGCCGCCATTGCCCGGTCGAGCACCGGCCGGAATGCGCGCGGCGGCGGGAAACCCACCACCTCGATATAGCCCGCGCCGTCGGCGAGCCGGTCGGCGCGAACGATCCCGCCTTCGGCCTTTGGCATTTCCCCGCCGAGCCCAGGCGGCAGCATCGCCGCCTCATCGGTCCTCACCCGCAGATGCTTGTCATGCGCGACCGCGGCGATGTCGGCGCTAAGCCGCGCGGCGAATGCGCCGCCGTTTGACAGCGCGTCATAGTCGCCGCCAGCGAGCGCCGCTTCGATCTTGACCGCTGCTCGCTCGCCGATCTCGGGAAACACATATTGTTCCCGCAACGCCGTGCCAAGGCTTGCGACCACCGCCCGGCGATCGTCGGCGGCGAGCGTGATCGGCCCGGACGAGGTCATGGTCGAAGCTTGCGAGTGCGGCCCCGGTTGCGCCGCCGTGATCGCGGCGGTGGCGGCCACAAGCAGGGCAGGAAGCAGGGTCAGTTTGGTCAGGGTCATCGGATACTCTCCTCACACCTCACGAACGGCGGATTTCGCCCAAGCGCATTTCAAGCGCCCGATCGAACCAATAAGCTATATATGTAGAATTAAGAGTCAAGCATTTGACGATGCGCTTCGAATGTGGCGGCTCAATCCGCGTGTTCGGGGAGGTTTTGAGAGAGCAGCCCGGCGTGCCATCGCAAAGACAGGCTGATTGCCGCCAGTTCGAGCAGCAGCGATCCGGCCTGCAGCAGCGCACGACCGTCGATCAGGAGCAGCACGGCATCGAATATCACGAGCGTCAGCGTCACCGCGGCCACCAACGACGCTGCGCGCACCACCCCATTCCGATCGCGCTCCAGCACCAGCCAGGCAAGGCGCAGATTGCAGGCGCCGAGCATCAGCCAGAGGAGAAATCGAACGGGCTGCCCCGCCAAATAGACGTCCGCGAAGAACAGTGCCTCGGCGCTTCCCGCAACGGGCAGGTCGTACAGCCCATGCGCCGGCGCGAACGGCGCGACGAGGCTCACCGCACAGAAGAACTGTAGGCAAGCGACCGGCACAAGCATGGCAATCGCGAGCATATGGTCCGCCAGCGCAAGGCGTCCCCTCGCATGCCGCGGTACCTCGCCGAGCGCAGCGACGAGGCAGCCCAGAGCGAAATCGAGCTCTGCGCCTTCCGCGGCGGCCGCGTCATATTCCCCGCGCATCGCAAGCGCCCAATCGCGGTGGCTTCGACCCATGCACGCCAAGGCCAGCCTCATCACACCGGCGGCCAGGAAAGCCGTCACGCGAACATTGCGGAGGAAGACGGGCGAACTTCGCGATCGGTGCTGGCGCGCGCAAATTCCAGGCCCGTTTCGGTCAGGCGATAAACGTGACGTGCGGGGCGACCCGGCTGCGCCGGCTCCCGCCACTCCGCTTGAACCAGCTGTTGCTCGGTCATCCGCATCAGCAACGGATACAAGGTACCGGACAACAAGCCGGTGCCCTTCATCAGCTCATAGCCATGACACCAGTGCGGAGCCCGATCGAGCAGCGCATCGAGGAGCATGATCATCTGTTTGGACGGTCGTCGATTCCGGGTCACGCGGAAACACCAACCTATGTAGAGTTCAGTGTCAAGACAGTCACTTCGAATGACAAATGATCGAATAACATCAGCGACTTGACGGATTGGCGGAGACGGAGGGATTCGAACCCTCGATACAGTTTCCCGTATGACGCTTTAGCAAAGCGTTGGTTTCAGCCACTCACCCACGTCTCCGGATTGCGGCGCGAGGGGGCTGTAGCGAAGGCCGCCGGCCCGTTCAACTCCCCTGTCGAGGCGATCCGGAATAACTCGTTGGCTGCGCGAATGGAAACGCGCTAGCACTTCGTTCTTCTTAACCAGTTTGTCCGTCCCGGGCGCCTGGCAGCGTGGGGACCAAGTATGGCCGACGACGACCGAGTTCCGGGCGATGAGCGCGGCGCGATCGAGACCGCGTTCGTCGAAAACCGGCTCCTCGCCACCTTTCCGATGACCATGCGCCCCGCGCTTCGCGACGAGATCGAGATCGTCCAGCTTGTTGCCGGCGACAGCGTGCTGCAACGCGGGGTCGATGTCATATCCTCGCTGTTCCCGTTCGGCATGACGATGGTTTCGCTGATGGTCGATCTCGATGACGGCCGCTCGGTCGAGGTCGCCTCGATCGGCCGTGAGGGCGCGGTCGGCGGAATCGTCAGCTGTGGCTATTCGCCGGCCTTTACCCGGGGCGAGACGATCGTCGGCGGACCCGCCGCGCGTGTGCCGATGCGGGTGATCGAGCAGGCCAAGTCGGCGTCGGGCCACGCGCGCAACCTGTTCTGCCGCTATTCCGACTACCTCCTTGCCCAGATCATGCAATCGGCGGCATGCAACAGCTTCCACTCGATCGAACAACGCACCGCCCGCTGGCTGCTGACGGCGCAGGATCGCGGCGGGGATCGGCTGGTCCTGACGCAGGAAGCGCTTGCCGGGCTGCTCGGCGTCCAGCGCACGACAGTCAACGCCGTCGCGCGCCAGTTCGGCGAAGAAGGTCTGATCGCGACGCGCCGCGGAACGATCTCGATCCTCGATCGCACCGCGCTCGAGGCGCGGGCGTGCGAATGTCATTGCCGGGTCGAGCAATTCTTCGGCGACATTCTCGGCGAAGGGGGCCTTGGCCGCCCGACCTAATCGAGCAAGCGCCAGCCGAAGCGCTGTCCGGCGCCGAACGGGACCAGTGCGCCGATCGTCGCCGGGCCGATCGTCGCCGGAACCTCTTCACCGCCGCGCCGGAGCGTGATCGTCCCCTCGTTGAGCGGCACGCCGTAGAAACGCGCACCATGCTCGCTGGCAAAGCCTTCGAGCCGGTCGAGCGCGTTTTCCTCGTCGAACAGCTGGGCATAGGCTTCGATCGCGAACGGAGCGTTGAACAACCCGGCGCACCCGCAGTCCGACTGTTTGGCGGACACGGTATGCGGAGCGCTGTCGGTGCCGAGAAAGACGTTGGGCGACCCCGAGACGGCCGCGCGCCGCACCGCCAGGCGATGTTCCTCGCGCTTGATCACCGGCAGGCAGTAAGCGTGGGGGCGAAGTCCGCCTTCGAACAAGGCGTTGCGGTTGAGCATGAGGTGGTGCGGGGTGATGGTCGCGGCGAGATGGGTGAGGTTGGCGGATAGGACGAGATCGACCGCCTGGCGGGTGGTGATGTGTTCGAAGACGACCTTGAGAGCGGGGAAATTCGCCATTGTTTTCAGCAGGATACGGTCGATAAACACCGCTTCGCGATCGAACATGTCGACATCGGGATCGGTCACTTCGCCGTGAATCAGCAGCGGCATGCCGATTTTTTGCATGCGTTCGAGCACTTTCGCGACGCGGGCGATGTCGGTGACCCCCGATGCGGAATTGGTCGTGGCGCCCGCGGGATAGAGCTTGGCGGCGATCCACACGCCCTCGCCATGCCCGCGCTCAATCTCGTCAGGATCGCTGTCGTCGGTCAGATAAGCGGTCATCAGCGGGACGAAGCCCGGCCCCGCGGCGATGATGATCCGGTCGCGATAGGCCGCCGCCTGGTCGACCCGCGTCACTGGTGGCGACAGGTTGGGCATGACGATCGCGCGCGCGAACTGGCGTGCGGTGTAGGGCGCGACCACATCGAGCATCGCGCCGTCGCGCAAATGGACGTGCCAGTCGTCGGGGCGGCGAATGGTGATTGTATCGGTCACCCGGGTTCCTTAGCTAAGCGCCATGATCCCGACCACCCTCCCCGACCGCGCGCTGATCCGGATGAGCGGCGCGGAGGTGCGCGACTTTCTCCAGGGACTGGTGACGAGCGATGTCGCGGGGGTCCTGCCCATGTGGACCGGCCTGCTCTCGCCACAAGGCAAATGCCTGTTCGACTTCATCGTGTGGGACGACGGCGACGATGTGTTGATCGATTGCGACGCCGCGGCGGTCGACGATCTGGTCAGGCGGCTGTCGATGTACCGCTTGCGCCGCGCGATCGTCATTGCGCGCGACGATGCGCTGTCGGTGCATTGGTCGCCCGGCGCCGAGCAGGGCGTTCCCGATCCGCGGTTGGCGGCGATGGGAAACCGGTGGATCGAGCGCCGTTCCACCGCGCAGTCGGACCCCGGCGAAGTTTCCTCTGCGTCGGGCGCGTCCGGGACCTCGCCTGCGCCGAGCAACGCCTATCTCGCGCACCGTCTCTCGCTTGGCGTGTGCGAGGGCCGCGCCGAATTGGGCGACCTGCTGTGGCTCGAATGCAATGCCGACGAATTGGGCGGAGTGAGTTTTTCCAAGGGCTGCTTCGTCGGCCAGGAGAATACCGCGCGAATGAACTGGCGCTCGAAGGTCAACCGGCGACTGTTCGTCGTGCCCAGCGGGATCGCGCCCGCCGCACGGGTGCGGATCGATTATCCCGAGCTTGGCCTGTCGGTGGCGCATTTGCGGATCGACGAAGTCCCGCCCGAGGCGCTGCGTCCGGGATGGATGAAGCGGGATGCTTGACGCCGCTCCGACCGAACAGGTGATCGTGGTGACGGGGCGCGGGCTCGATGCCGAGCGAAAGCTTGCCGCGACGACGACGCTGGACCGCGCCGCGATCGACCGCGTCGCGTCGGGACGGATGGAAGACGTGCTGCGCGACGTCGCCGGACTGGCCAGTTTTCGCCGGTCGGATTCGCGCAGTGCGCATCCGACGAGCCAGGGCCTGACGCTGCGCGGGCTGGGCGGCAATGCCGCGAGCCGGGTTGCGCTGACCCTTGACGGAGTGCCGCAGGCCGATCCGTTCGGGGGCTGGATCGCGTTCGAGGCGCTCGATCCGCACGCGATCGAGCGGATCCGCATTATTCGCGGCGGCGGGATCGACGGCGTCGCGGGCGCGATCGAGGTCGACAGCCGCAGTCCCGATGCCGGAGAAACGTTGGAAGCGGCGCTGTTCGCGGGCTCGCGATCGTCGATCGATGCGCGATTGCTGGGCGGGGCCAAGTGGAACGGCGGGTTTGCCAGCATCAGCGCGAGCCGCGCGCAATCCGCCGGATTCATTCCGGTGGTCGCCGCCGACCGCGGGCCGGCCGACCAGCGCGCGCCCTATCGCCAAGGCGCGGTCCGGGCGCGAATCGTCCAGTCGATCGGCGCCGCGACCGAGGCGCAGGTGAGCGTATCGAACTTTGCCGACCAACGCGCGCGGGGCACCGCCCACAGCGACAATCGCCAACACGGGAGCGACGCCTCGCTGCGGCTGGTCGGAAACGGGCCGACCCGCTGGTCGGCGCTGGCCTATGTCCAGCGGCGCCGCTTCGACAGCCAGTTCGCCGCCATTTCCGCGGCGCGGACCAGCGCCAACCTGACGCTCGACCAGCACGTCCCCGCCAGCGGCCGCGGGGCGCGGGTCGAGATCGAGCCGCGGTGGGGGGCGATCGAGACTCGGCTCGGCGCCGAGTGGCGGCGGGTCACCGGCCAGACCAACGAGGATTTCCGGTTCGTCGCGGGCGCCCCGACGCGCCAGCGCGAAGCCGGCGGGCGCAACGATGTCGGCGCGCTGTTCGCCGGCGCGCGCTGGTCGCGGGGCGGGTGGAGCCTTGCCGGCGACGCGCGTGCCGACCGCTGGACAATGGCCGATGGCCGGCTGATCGAGCGCGACCTTGCGGGCGCGGTGCTGACCGACAGTCGGTTCGCGACGCGCAGCGGATGGCAGGGATCGGGCCGGATCGCGATCGGACGTGCGCTCGGCGAGGCGCTGAGCGTGCGCGGCGCGGCCTATCGCGGGTGGCGCCTGCCGACGCTCAACGAACTGTATCGCCCGTTTCGCGCCGGCGCCGATGCCACCGCCGCCAACCCGGCGCTCGACCCCGAGCGGCTGCGCGGAATCGAGGCGGGGCTGGACTGGAGCCCCGAACGGCGGATCAAGCTGTCGGCCACCGCCTTTGCCGATCGCCTGAACGGGGCGATCGCCAATGTCTCGCTCGGCGCTGGCCCTGCCATTTTTCCCCAGGTCGGCTTCGTCGCCGCGGGCGGCACTTTTCGCCAGCGCCAGAATGTCACCGCGCTGCGCAGCCGGGGACTGGAGGTCGATGGCCGATGGCAGGAGGGGCCGTGGCAAGCGCGGCTGAGCTATGCGCTGACCGACGCGCGGATCGAGGCGCGCGGGACGGCACTGGCGCTCGATCGCAAGCGACCGGCACAAGTGGCGCGGCACGGCGCGTCGGCGAGCATCGGCTGGACCCGGGCGCGCCTCGCGTTCGACGGCACGGCGCGTTTCACCGGTCGCCAATATGAGGATGACAACAACGACCGCGCCTTGCCCGCCGCCGTGACCTTCGACGCCAGCGGACAGGTCGCGCTGTCGCCCCACCTGGCGATCGAGGCGCGGATCGAGAACGCGTTCGACCATTTGGTCGTGGCAACCCTGAGCGGCGATGGAACGCGCGAGCGCGCGGGTCCGCGAACATGGTGGCTGGGGATCAGGGTGCGCTGAAGCGGCGCAAGTCGGCACGGGTCGCGCGCAACCAACGGGCACGCGGCGAGTTTTTGCAGCCGACAGTTCGTTGCGCGCACGCGCTCCGGATGCGCCGCGTGTGACCGCTTCACGGTGGAGGTTATGGATGCGGTCGAGGAGATAGATGATGACCCCGATCAAAATTATGATTGCGCTCGCCGCCATCGGCATGGCGGTTCCGGCCACCGCGCAATCGACCATGAGCAACAGCCAGACGACGACCAGTCCGTCGATGAGCAATGGGTCGATGCAAAAGTCCACGATGCAACGTCACACGACGATGACGACGCATCGTTCGACCCATGCCACGATGCACCGGAAACCGATGATGTCGTGCAGCCGCATGAGCCATGCGCAGATGCGCCGCACCGCGCGCTGCCACACGATGACGCATCACGCCGCGATGCGCACGCATCATTCGACGATGACCGCGCCGCATCACATGATGAAGGCGACCGTCCACACAAAAACCACGACCCGTTAGACGCGAGCGAGGGTGGCGGCATCACCTCGCCGCCCTCGTCCCCGTCGGTCACCCGGGCCGCCCATTGCACCGCGCCGCGCCGCAACCTAGCAAGGGGCGGTGGACCGACCTTCAGCCCCGACCGATCGCGATGCGAGCGCCGCGCGCCAGCGGCTGGTCGAAGCGCTGGTGGCGAGCGGCGACGACGATCGCGCCGCCTTCCGCACATTGTACCATTTGACCTCGGCGAAGCTTTTCGGCGTGTGCCTTCGTATCTGCGGCGACCGGCAAGCCGCGGAGGATGTATTGAGCGATGTCTATCTGACCATCTGGAAGCGCGCCGGGGCGTTCGAGCCGGGCCGCGCAAGCCCGATCAGCTGGCTCGCGACGATCGCCCGCAACCGCGCGATCGACTGGCGCCGGGCATCGGGGCGCACGCCCCAGGCTGGAATAGCGGAGATCGCCGACCTGGCCGACGGCCGCGCCTCGGCCGAGGAAACCATGCTGGTCGACGAGCGCGCGAACCAGCTTCATCGCTGCCTCGACCAGCTTGACCAGCGCCAGCGCGACGCGATCCGCACCGCGTTTTTCGACGGGCTGACGTACGCCGAGCTCGCCGCGCGCGACGCGGTGCCGCTGGGGACGATGAAAAGCTGGGTACGGCGCGGGCTGGGCCGGTTGCGCGATTGCCTGGAGGATCGAGATGACTGACGTCCCCGGCATCCCCGGCGCAGGCGAGCCCGGCGCAGGCGAGCCCGGCGTCGCCGCGGCCGAACTGGCGCTCGGCCTGATCGATGGCGCCGAGCGCGCCGCGGCGTTGCGCCGGATGCTGGCCGAGCCCGCCTTCGCGCGCGAGGTCGAACGCTGGCGGGGGCACTTCGCGGCGCTGTTCAGCGCGGTGCCCGAGGTCGCGCCAGCACCCGACCTCGAGCAGCGCGTGATCGCCCGCCTCGACCCTCCGGCACCACCGGCAGCGACCTATTGGAAGCCGGTGGCCTTCGCGGCCTCGCTCGCCGCGGCCAGCCTCGCCGGGGTGATGCTTGTCCGGCCGGCGCCGATCGCGCCCGCGCCAGTGACGCTCGAGCGTCCGGCGCCGATGGTCGCGGCGTTCATGATCGAGGGGATCAAGACCCCGCTGGTGGCGACGTATGACAGCCGCGCGGGTCGCGTGTCGATGCCCGGGCCCATGCCCGTGCCGGCCGGCAGGAGCGCGCAATTGTGGGCGATCATCGACGGCGGCGCGCCGCATCCGCTCGGCCTGTTCCACCAGGCGGGGGAGCGCGTCGAGGCCGAGGCGCGCTCGGCCGCGCCGATGCCCGCGGGCACCGCGTTCGCCATCTCGATCGAGCCCTTGGGAGGATCGCCGACCGGGGCGCCGACCGGGCCGGTGGTGGGCAGCGCGACCCTGATCCGCGCCTGATCGGCGGCGCACTGCATCCCGCCGCGCGCCTTCGTCGTATCTTGCGTCAGCAGCCCTTCCGGGCTTCGCACAAGGGAGACTTTTATGTCCGTTCGTCATTTCATCCTCGCCACCGCGGCGCTTGCCGCGATGACCGGAGCTCCGCTCGCCGCCAAGAATCCGATGGTCGGCGGCGCCGCCATGTATGCGAACCGCAATATCGTCCAGAATGCGGTCCATTCGAAGGATCACACCACGCTGGTCGCCGCGGTCAAGGCCGCCGGGCTGGTCGATACGCTGTCGGGTCCGGGACCGTTCACGGTGTTCGCGCCGACCAATGCGGCGTTCGACCGCCTTCCCGCGGGCACCGTCGAGACGCTGGTCAAGCCCGAGAATAAGGACATGCTGACCGGCATCCTGACCTATCACGTCGTGCCCGGCCGCATCACCGCAAGCCAGATCGCGAGCCTCGCCGCGCGCCACAACGGCACCGCCACGCTCAAGACCGTGCAGGGGGAATCACTGCGCTTCCGCAAGAGCGGATCGGGCTGGAGCGTGATCGATTCGAAGGGCGGCATGGCGCGCATCACGATCGCCAACGTGATGCAGTCGAACGGCGTGATCCACGTCATCGATCACGTCCTGATGCCCTAGGCGACATCGGCTGGCGGCGCCCCTCCGGCCGTCAGCCGATACCGTCTCGCGCGCGGCTCGCCTTATCATTTGAGGTTGAGCCGCGCGCGCGGCTCGCCTTATAATTTGAGGTTGAGCCGCGCGCCGATGGTGTCGATTCCTGGATTTTCGCGACCGAATAATTGACCGTGGCTAAGATGGACCCAGCTGGCCTCGAGCGACAGGCGGTCGGTGAGCCGCGCGCCGAGGCCCAGCTCGGGCTCGAACAGCACGCGCGACCCGAAGGCGATCCGGTCGGTGCGGAAGACCTTGTCGGCCGAGCCATTGTGGATCGCGATCCCGATCCCCGGCCGAACGTAGAAACGATGGCCGAACTTCCAGCTTAGCCCGGCGGCGGCGAAACTGGTATCGCCGGCACTGTTGAGCGCGCCGAACACATAGGGTTCGAGCGGCAAATGGCCGAGTATCTTGCCGGCGCGATAGCCAATTTGGAAATCGACCCCTTGCTCGAGCCCGTCGCCGATGCTGAGCGGGGTATCGACATTATGCTTGTAGAGCCCGCCGAACAGCTCCTGCGCGGCGGCCGGCGTGGCAAGGAACAGCGCAGCGGCGGCGAGGGTCACGATCCTGATCATCGCAAAGGCTTATCGGTCAACGGCTTGGCCGTCCAGCCGCGCGCGCCCCGCGTCCAGCGCGGGATCGTCGCGGAGCGCGGATCGCGGATCGCGGAGCGCGCGGGCTTGCCAAGCGCGCCGCTTTTGCGCACCACCCCGGGATGCTGCGTATCTTTGGTCCCGATTGCGCCCCGACCCCGATCGCCGCCGATGGCTTGGCAGCCTTGCCGCCGAGCGCGATTTGGATCGACCTGCTCGAGCCGACGCGCGAAGAGGAGACGCTGGCCGAGAAATTGGTCGGGACCAATATTCCGACCCGCGCCGAATTGTCCGAGATCGAACCCTCGAGCCGGCTTTACCAGAAACGCGGCGTCGCCTTTCTGACCATGTCGGTGCTGTACGGGATAGACGAAGGAATGCCCAACAGCGACCCGATCGGTTTCATCCTGACCGACAAGTTCGTCGTCACGGTGCGCTACATCGATCCCAAGCCATTCGTCATTTTCGCCGAAAATCTCTACGCCGAGCCCGAACTGGCGGTCGACGCGCGAACGGTGCTGGTCGGCTTGCTCGACGCGGTGGTCGATCGGCTGGCCGATGAGTTCGAAGTCGCCGGACATGAAATCGAGACGATTTCAAAACTGATCTTCGAACGTCATGCGCATCGCACCGTGCGCAATCCCGAATTGCGGCTTGAGGCCGTGCTGATGCGGATCGGCAAGGCACAGATGCTGCTCGCCAAGTTGCGCTACACATCGGTCAGCGCGACGCGGCTGCTGACCTTCCTGTCGTCGATCGACGCGATGGAGGCCGACATGCCAAACCATCGCCATGTCGACAGCCTGATCGCCGACGCCAATGCGCTGAGCGACCATAGCAATTTCCTTGGTGACAATCTGACCTTCCTGCTCGATGCCTCGCTCGGGCTGATCAGCCTCGAGCAAAACAATGTCATGAAGATCTTCTCGGTCTTCGCGGTGGTATTCATGCCGCCGACCCTCGTGGCGGGGGTGTACGGGATGAATTTCGTCCACATGCCCGAATTGAAGTGGCTCTACGGCTACCCCTATGCGCTGGTCCTGATCGCGGCCTCGGCGATCCTGCCAATGTGGTATGCGCGGCGCAAAGGCTGGCTCTGACGCGGCCTTTGTCATCGCGGCTCGTTCTTGCTAGGCGCGCCGCGATCATATCGATGCGCAGACAAGGGACCTGAACAGATGATTCCGACCGGCCAGGATAGCCTCAACACCCGCACGACGCTTCAGGCCGGGGGCAAGACCTACGCATATTATAGTCTCGAGAAAGCCGCCGCGTCGCTCGGTGATGTCAGCCGCTTGCCTTATTCGATGAAGGTGCTGCTCGAAAATCTGCTGCGCTTCGAGGATGGCAAGACCGTCACCCGCGATGATCTGGTCGCGATGGTCGACTGGCTCAAGGAGCGCTCGATCAATCGCGAGATCCAGTATCGCCCGGCGCGCGTCTTGATGCAGGACTTCACCGGCGTCCCGGCGGTGGTCGACCTCGCGGCGATGCGCGACGCGATGAAGTCGCTTGGCGGCGACGCGCAGAAGATCAACCCGCAGGTCCCCGTCCACCTCGTCATCGACCATAGCGTGATGGTCGACGAATTCGGCACCCCCAAGGCGTTCGGGGACAATGTCGCGCTCGAATATCAGCGCAATGCCGAGCGCTACGAATTCCTGAAATGGGGTTCCTCGGCGTTCGACAATTTCAAGGTCGTGCCCCCGGGCACCGGAATCTGT
>CAXSCF010000016.1:0-32824 GCA_964235815.1 uncultured Sphingomicrobium sp. | reverse complement strand
CCGGCGGGCAGCGCAGCGCGTCCATCGCGATCTCGAGCTGGTTGTCGAGCGTCCACCCGTCGACGGCGTCGATCTTTTCCTGGAGTTCGCCCATCTCGGCCATCAGCGCGTCGAAGTCGGCGTCCTCGGGGGGATCGCCCATCAGCATCGAAATGGCGTTGAAACGGTCCATCATCGCCGCAGTCTCGGCGACGCCCTCGCGGACATTCTCCATCACCGTCTTGGACGGATCGAGCTCGGGCTCCTGCTCGAGATAGCCAACGGTGATGTGCTCGCCCGGCCACGCCTCGCCGACGAACTCGGTATCGCGCCCGGCCATGATCTTCATCAGCGTCGACTTGCCGGTGCCGTTGGGCCCGACGATGCCGATCTTGGCGTCGGGGTAGAATTGCAGGCTGAGGTTGCTGAGCACGGGCTTGGGGGCGCCGGGATAGGTCTTGGTCAGACCTTTCATCACATAGCTATATTGGGCGGCCATGGGGTCGCTGGTCCTTCGAACAGATGGGAATTTGGCAGCGCATTAGGGGATTTGCGCGGCGATTTCCAGTGAGAGGTTCGCGCGGAGGCGCGGAGGCGCGGAGGACAAAAAGAAGGTTTTGGGCGAAGCCCCAAACTTCTCCTCCGCGCCTCCGCGCCTCCGCGTGAAAATCACGCTCTGCCGAACTTCGCGCTTTCGCGTGAAATCAGTCGCGGCCGACCATGTCCCCGACGCCGTCGAAGCGATAATCGCGGAAGTGTTCGCGGAGGGTCTTCTTGCTCAGTTTGCCGGTCGCGGTGTGGGGCAGCTCGGCGACGAACTCGATCGCGTCGGGCAGCCACCATTTGGCGACCTGGGTGGCGAGGTGGGTGCGGATGGCGTCGGCACCGACGTCACTCCCCGGCGAGCGCACGACCACCAGCAACGGGCGTTCGTCCCATTTGGGGTGGACGATGCCGATCGCCGCGGCCTCGGCCACGCCGGGGCAGCCGCAGGCGGCATTTTCGAGCTCGATCGAACTGATCCATTCGCCGCCCGACTTGATCACGTCCTTCGATCGGTCGGTGATCTGCATCGTCCCATCGGGATGGAGCACGGCGACATCGCCGGTGTCGAACCAGCCATCGCCATCGATCGCAGTCTCGTCCTGCCTGAAATAGCGCTCGACGACCCACGCCCCGCGGACCAGAAGCGTGCCGCTCGCCACTCCATCGCGGGGCAATTCTGCGCCATCGTCGTCGACGATCTTGAGTTCGATCCCGAATGGAATCCGGCCCTGCCGCGCGGTCCACGCCACTTGATCCTCGTCGCTCAAACTGTCCCAGTCGCGCGGCGCCCCCGCGAGCGTCCCGATCGGCGAGGTTTCGGTCATTCCCCAGGCATGGCCGACCGCGATGCCGCGCTTGCGGAACCAATCGATCATCGCGCGCGGCGCGGCCGAACCGCCGATCGTGACGCGTTCGAGCGGGCCGAGTTCGTCGCCCGTCGCCTCGATATGGGCGATCATCGTCATCCAGATCGTCGGCACCCCGGCCGAATGGGTGACGCCCTCCTCGCGGAACAATTGGACCATGCGATCGGGGCGGTAATCGGCGCTCAGCACCAGCTTGCACCCGGTCAGCGGCGCCGCCCACGGCAGGCCCCAGGCATTGGCATGGAACATGGGCACGATCGGCAACGCCACCGAACGCACCGACAGGTCGAAACAATCGGGCTGGATCTCGGCCAGCGCGTGGAGCAGGGTCGAGCGATGTTCATAGAGCACACCCTTGGGATTGCCGGTGGTGCCGCTGGTGTAACACAAGGCGCACGGCTCGCGCTCGTCGCCGTCGATCCAGGCGAAGTCGCCGTCATGGCCGCCAATCCATTCGGCGAACAGGATGTCGAGCGCCGGTCCCTGGCCCGCGGTGCAGTCGAAACAGACATAATGCTCGATCGTCGGCCAGCGCGGCTTCATCCGCTCGACCAGCGCGGCGAAAGCATGGTCGTATAGCAGAACGCGGTCCTCGGCGTGATTGACGATATAGTCGAGCTGGTCGTCGAACAATCGCGGGTTCAGCGTGTGGAGGATCCCGCCCATCCCGATCGCGCCATACCAGGCGGTCAGATGCGCGGCATGGTTCATTCCCAGCGTCGCAATGCGGTCGCCCTTGCCGCAGCCGAGCGCGACCAGCGCCTGCGCCATCCTCCGCGCATCATGCGCGACTTCGCGCCAGTTGGTCCGCGTGGTCGAGCCATCGGCCCATGCCGTGACGATCTCACCGTCGCCATGTTCGTTCGCGGCGTGATCGACGAGCCGCGTCACGCGCAGCGGCCAGTCCTGCATCGCTCCCAGTTTCGACACGGCTGTCCCCTGTAACGCGTCACCATCCGAGCAACGCCAGCCTTGTCGGTTATCCTCGCATATTCAAGAGGAAATTAGCGATTTTTGGGGGGATCAAAACGGCAGCTTGAACCCCGGCGGAAGCGCCATGCCACTGGTCATCTTGGACATTTCGTCACCCGCGGCGGCGTCTGCCTTGGTCTTGGCATCATTGAGCGCGGCGGCAATCAAGTCCTCGAGCATCGCTTTTTCGCCAACGTCCATCAAACTGTCGTCGATCGACAGGCCGAGGATTCGCCCTTTGGCGGTGGCGCGGACCTTGACCAGCCCGCCGCCGGCCGCGCCCTCGACCTCGACATGATCAAGATTGTCCTGCGCTTTCTGCAATTCGGCCTGGGCGTTTTGCGCCATCGCCATGATTTCGTCGAAGCTCGGCATGTCAGCCCCCTTTGCGTTGATGGGATTGATAGATGGCGTCGGGAAAGGCGTCGAGCAAGGCGCGCACCGCGGGCTCGGCCATGATCTCGGCGCGAACGCGTTGTTCGGCGATCGCCTCCTGTTCGTGGAGCGAGGGCGCCCCGCCCTGCTCGACCAGCCGGATCTGCCACGATTGTCCGGTGATGTCCTTGGCGACGGCGGCGAGATCGCGCGCAAAGTCGGCGCCGAGCGGCTTGACCACGCGCAGCGTGACTTCGCCGGGAGCGAAGGCGACCAGCCCGACATTGTCGTGTAGCTGAAGCGCGAGGAGGGTCTTTCCGCCGCCTTCGATCGCCGCAATGAAGCTCGCAAAATCGGCGGGCCCCGAGCCGGCGGGGGCCGAGGCGGCGGGGCTTGGCGCCGGGCGAATCGAGGCGGGGGCTGGCGGAGCGGCCGCGGTCGGCGAGGCAGCCGCCGAAGCCGGAGCGCGATTCGCAAGCGTCGCCGTGGCCGCGGCGCCGCCGGCAAGCTGCGCCATCAGCGTCGCGGGATCGGGCAGGTCGGCGGCGTGGATCAGCCGCAACAGGGCCATTGTCGCCGCCTCGAGCGGGTCGGGCGCGATCCCGACGTCGGTCAGCCCCTTCAGCAGCAATTGCCACAGCCGGTGAAGCGCGCCCCAGCCGATCGAACCGGCCAAGGCACGGGTCGCGTCGCGCTCCTCGACCGATTGCAGGGCGTCTTCGGCGGCCCCGGCCTTTGCACGAGTGATCGCGTGAAGCCGCTCCATCAGGCCGCGCAGCAAAGCGGCGGGTTCGATTCCCAGCGAATGGGCTTCGTCAAGCTGTTCGAGCGTAGCCGCGGTGTCGCCTTCAAGCACCGTATCGAGCAGGCGGGCGATCCGTCCCCGATCGGCCAGCCCGAGCATGGCGCGGACATCGGCCGCGGTGACCTTGCCGCCCTGCTCGTCGGCGCCATGGGCGATCGCCTGGTCGAGGATCGACAGGCCGTCGCGCGCACTGCCCTCGGCGGCGCGGGCGATTGCCTGCAACGCCTCATCCTCGACCACGACCCCCTCCGCGGTGGCGACGCGCCCGAAATGGTCGGCCAGCAGCCCGGCGGGAATGCGGCGCAAATCGAACCGCTGGCAGCGCGACAGGACGGTCACGGGAACCTTGTTGACCTCGGTCGTGGCGAACAGGAATTTTACGTGCGCCGGCGGCTCCTCAAGCGTTTTCAAAAGCGCGTTGAAGGCGTTTTTCGACAGCATGTGGACTTCGTCGATGATGTAGATCTTGAAGCGCGCCGAGACCGCGGCATAGCGCACCGCCTCGATGATTTCGCGCACGTCGTCGACCCCGGTGTGCGAGGCGGCGTCCATCTCGATCACGTCGATATGGCGCCCCTCGGCGATCGCAATGCACGGCTCGCACACCCCGCACGGGTCGATCGTCGGGCCGCCCGTGCCGTCGGGGCCGATGCAATTGAGCGCCTTGGCGACGAGTCGCGCGGTCGAGGTCTTGCCCACACCGCGCACCCCGGTCAGCAGGAAAGCATGCGCGATCCGGCCCCGGGCGATGGCGTTGCCGAGAGTCGTGACCATCGCATCCTGGCCGATCAGTTCTCCGAAGGTCTGCGGGCGATACTTGCGCGCCAGGACGCGATAGGCAGGCGCGGGCACCGGTTTGATCACTTCGGGCAGGTCGAGGCCGAGGCCAGGCGATTCGTCGTCGGTCATGGGCAGGGGTTTAGGCGGTGGCGTGGCGAGTGACCACTGCCGAGGTGGGAGCCGGAACGACCCGGGACGAAATCGTTGTGGCTGCTTCCTTCCGGATCTGACCAGGTTGGCGACAATCCCGTCCGCCCGACTCCCGCAGGCCATATGGGTGATCGCGCCGCATGCCGCAACCCGCGGCCACGGATCTAGCGGTCGAGATGATATGCCGCGCCGGGCATGCGCACAGTCAGGCCTCCCTCGGGCACCGCGACCTGACACGCCAGGCGCGACGTGCGCGTGACGTGCGCGGCAAGGTCGAGCAGGTCGTCTTCCTCCTCGCTCGCCGGCGGCATGCGCTCGAAATCTTCCTTCGCGACAATCACGTGGCAGGTCGAACAGGCCATTGCGCCTTCGCAACTGCCTTCGAGCGGCTGGCCGTTGGCCTGCGCCAGATCGAGCAGATTTGTCCCCGGCGCGGCGTCGATCTCGCGGTCGAGCGCCCCGTCGGGCTTGAGGAAACGAACCCGGCTCATCTGCCTTGCGCCTCGGCGGCGGCGTTGAGAATCCGACAGGCCGTCACGATTTCGTCCGCCGTGGTGTAGCGCCCGAAGCCGAGGCGGATCGACGAACGCGCGTCGCGGTCGTCGAGCCCGAGGGCGCGCAAGACGTGGCTCGGCCGGCCCGACCCGGAGGCACAGGCCGAGCCCAGCGAAAAGGCGATCTCGCGGCAATCGGACAGCAAGCGCGAGCCATCGATATCAGCGCGGGTCAAATTCAGATTGCCGGCGTAACGCTGCTTGGTGCTGCCGTTCAGAATCCATTTCGGTCCGAGGGTGGCGAGCGCAAGCTGAGACAATTTGATAACTTGCGCGGGATCATCGACAAGACCGGCGGCGACCCCGAACCCGACGCACAAGGCGGGCGACAAGGTGCCCGAGCGCAATCCCATTTGCTGCCCGCCGCCGTGCAGCAAAGGCGCGGGCTCGCAGCCGTCGCGCATCCACAATGCGCCGACTCCCTTGGGTCCGTGGACCTTGTGGGCCGATACCGCGACCAGATCGGGACCATCGGGGATGGCGATCCGGCCAAGACCCTGGACCGCATCGCACACCATGATCGCACCGCGGGCGTGTGCCATCCGCGCCAATTCGGCGATCGGCTGGATCACGCCAATCTCGTTGTTGACGAGCATCGCCGCGACCACCGCCACCCCATCGTCGGTCGCACGGTCGGCGGCATCGAGATCGACCAGCCCGTCGCGCCCGACCGGAAGGCGAACCACCTCGACCCCGCGGTGATCGAGCCAGTCGGCGGTGTCGAGCACGGCAGCATGTTCGGTCGCGATGGTCACGAGCTTGCGCCGCTTGAGGCGTTCGAACAGCCCCTTCAACGCCCAGTTGAGCGCCTCGGTCGCGCCGCTGGTAAACGCCAGCCGCCCGCCGTCGAGCCCGATCGCCGCCTCGACCTGGTCGCGCGCCACCGCGATCGCCGCCGCCGCCTCGCGCCCGGCGCGTGACGGCGCATGCGGATTGGCGAAATCTACCTCGTTCCACGGCCGCATCGCCGCCACCACTTCGGGGGCAAGCGGAGTCGTCGCCTGATAATCGAGATAGATCATGCCGCCTTGGCGACCCGTTCGGCGATCCGCCGCCATTGGTCGAGAAAGACGTCGATCTCGGCCGCGCTCGTCGCGGGACCGAAGCTGATCCGCAGGAACCCTGCGGCTACTTCGGCGGAAACGTGCATCGCGGCAAGCACCGCGCTGCTTTTCATCTTGCCCGACGAGCAGGCGCTGCCCGCCGACACCGCGATCCCGGCGAGGTCGAACTGTACGAGCAAGGCGGCGCTCGACGCGCCGGGCAAGGCGATCGCGCCGATCGTGGCGAGTCTCGGCGACGAATCGCCGATCACCACGCCGCCCGCCGCGCGCACGCCTTCCTCCAGGCGCACGCGCAATCCCGCGAGCCGATCCATGGCATAGGGCCGCGCCGCCAGCGCCGCGGCAAAGGCGAGTGCGCCGGGGGCATCGGGCGTGCCGCGGCGATACCCCTTTTCCTGCCCCCCGACCGGGTCGAGGGTTCCCAGATCGCGCACCAGCAATGCACCGACCCCGGGCGGCCCGCCCAGCTTGTGCGCCGACAGCGCGATGAAATCGGCGTCGGGCAGCGGCGCCTTCCCCGCGCTCTGGGCACAATCCGCGAGGAGCAGCGACCCAGCGGCGCGAATTTTGCCGGCAATGCGGCCGAGCGGCTGAAGAATCCCGGTTTCATTGTTGACCGCCTGGATCGCGACCAGCGCCGGGCCGCGCGCGAGCAGCGCATCGAGCGCGGCCTCGTCGATCAATCCATCGCGTCCGACCGCAAGCTCGACCGAGCGCGCGCCCATCGCGTGCGGCACGATCGAATGCTCGGTCGCGCCATGCGCCCGGCCTGCAATTCGCGCGCGCGAAGCGACGATCTCGATGCTTTCGCTCGCGCCGCTGGTGAAGATGACGGCATGGCGCCAGCCAAGCGTTTCGGCCAATGTAGCGCGGGCTTCCTCGAGCAAGGCGCGCGACGCCCGGCCCTCGGCATGCGGCGAACTGGGGTTGGCCCAGGCGTCCAGCCCGAGCAGCAACGCCGCGCGCGCGGCGGGCAGCACCGGGGTGGTCGCGGCGTGGTCGAGAAAGATGCGGTTGGCCAACGCGCGGCGATCCTACAATTGCCTAAGGGACCCGGCGCCCTATATAGAAGCCGCCGCCGCGGTGCACCCGTCTCGCAGCCCTATTTTCACGCCTGAAGAAGCGAGCGCTTATGCCCGAAGTGATTTTCCCCGGACCCGAAGGCCGTCTCGAAGGGCGTTTCAACCCCGGCCCGCGCCCGCGCGCGCCGGTTGCGCTGATCCTTCATAGCCACCCCCAGGCCGGGGGCACGATGAACAACAAGATCGTCCAGTCCCTCTACAAGGATTTCGTCCGCCGCGGCTTCGCCACGCTGCGCTTCAACTTTCGCGGCACGGGCAAGAGCCAGGGCGTGTTCGACAATGGCATCGGCGAACTGTCCGATGCTGCCTCGGCGCTCGACTGGGTCCAGCAGGTCCATCCCGAGGCCGAGACGACGTGGGTCGCCGGCGTCAGCTTCGGCGCGTGGATCGGAATGCAATTGCTGATGCGCCGCCCCGAGATCCGCGGCTTCATCTCGATCGCTCCGCCGGCGAACATGTACGATTTCAGCTTCCTCGCGCCATGCCCGTCATCCGGGATCATCATCCAGGGCGAGGCCGACGAGGTCGTCACCCCGATCGCGGTCCAGAAATTGGTCGACAAGCTCCGCACCCAGCGCCACATCACGATCCACCACGACACCATCCCGCAAGCCAACCATTTCTTCGCCAACGAGCATGACCTGCTGATGAAGAGCGTCGACCGCTACCTCGACATGCGGCTCGACCCGGCCAGCACGATCCGCTGAGCTAGACCGTCCAGATCAGGACATTGCCGAAGATCACCAGCGCCGCGGCGAGCATCAGCAGCCCGCGCTGGCGGTCATGACGGACGATCCTGGCCCCGCCGACCGTCAGGATCAGCACTGCGATCATCGCGATGGCCAGCGCCGCTGAAACCAGTGTCGTCAAGCCTACATTCCTTTCACATTCCCTTAACCGCCCTGCCCTAGGCTCGAGCGCATGGCCACTATCGAGCAACAGCAGGCACGCCTCGACGATGCGTTCGACCGGATCGAGGAAACCATCCTGCCGTGCATCGCGATGATGCTCGACACCTTGCTCGATGCCAGCGCCAATCTGGCCGAAATCGACCCCAAGGCGCTCGCAGCCGAGTTGCGGACGCTCGCCGCCGAGCTCGAGGAACTGACCCGGGCAGTCGAACGATCGAGCCCCAACACGCTCGAGCCGGGCGAATATCGAGTCGCCTAGGCCACGATGCGGGCGTGGAATGCGGGATCGACATTGCCGCCCGACACGATCACGATCAGGTCCTCGCTCCATTCCACCTTGCCTGACAGCAGCGCGGCGAGCGCAACCGCGCCGCCGGGCTCGATCATCAGGCCATGCTCGTGCCACGCCCAACGCATCGCCTCAAACGCTTCCTCGTCGCCGACGCTGAGCGCGATCGCCCCTTGCGCGCGCAGGACGTCGAACGTGATCGGCGAAACCCGCGGGGTCTGGAGCGCGTCGCACGCGGTCGCCGGGGCATCGGCGGCAACGGGAACGATGGTCCCGCCGCGCAGGGAACGCCCCATATCGTCCCAGCCGTCGGGCTCGATGATCACGATCTCGGCGGTCGGACAGGCCAGCGCAATCCCTGCGGCAAGCCCCCCGCCCCCGCACGGGACGACGATCCGGCGTGGCGCTCGGCCCAGCTGATCGATCAGCTCAAGCCCGACGGTGCCTTGCCCAGCGACAATCCAGGGATCGTCGAAGCTTGGCACGAGCGTCGCGCCGGTTCCGGCGGCGATGGCGGCGGCAATGGCGATCCGATCCTCTGTCGCCCGGTCATAGAAGACGATGTGCGCCCCCTGCGCCCGCGTCCCATCGACCTTGAGCGCGGGGGCGTCGCTTGGCATGACGATCGTCGCCTTCATCGCCAGGCGCCGCGCGGCGATCGCCACGCCTTGCGCATGATTGCCCGAGGAGAAAGCGACCACGCCGCGGGCACGCTCGGCGGGGCTCATCGCGAGCAAACGGTTGCTTGCCCCGCGCAGCTTGAACGCGCCCCCGGTCTGGCGATTCTCGCATTTAAGCCATAGCGCCCGACCGTCGTGGCGCGCTGCGATCAACGCGGTTCGCTCGACCGCCCCGGCGATCCGCGCCGCCGCTTCCAGCACATCATCATGCGTAGCCTTCATCACCCGTCACAACTCCTTGAACATTGGCGGTTTTCGCCGAAGCGTTGGCTGCGACGGTCAGATCGCACCCGCGCGCGCCGCCTCACCCCGAAAATTTCTTTACATGCACTGCCCTGCTCCATATATCGCGCTCCGCTGCCCCATGGGGACTTCCAATAACCGCAAGGCAGCCTTGTCATACTCTACCGCCTTTGGAGGTCCCTTGAATTGCACAACCATCATAACACGCTGGGGCTAGCGAAAGCCCCGAACGGCCGCAGCGATGTGGCCGCGATAGCATTGCAACGCCCGGTACAGCCGGTGACGCTGCTTCGACCGCACGCCGCCGCGCGCGCCGCCCGCTTCTTCGCCGAGAAGTTTCCGGGCAAGTCGCTCTATGCGGTCAAGGCCAATCCGTCGCCCGATTTGCTCCAGATCCTGTGGGATTCGGGCGTGACTCATTATGATGTCGCCTCGCTTGGCGAAGTGCGCCTCGTCGCGCAGACCCTTCCCGACGCGACCTTGTGCTTCATGCACCCGGTCAAGGCCGAGGAAGCGATCGAGGAAGCCTATTTCACTTACGGCGTGAAGACCTTCAGCCTCGACACCGAGGAAGAGCTCGACAAGATCATGCGCGCCACGCGCGGCGCCACCGACTTGAGCCTGCTGGTCCGTATCCGCGTGTCCTCGGAGCATAGCAAGCTGAGCCTGGCGTCGAAGTTCGGCGCCGAACCGGGCGAATTGACGCGCCTTTTGTTCGCCACCCGCCAGGCGGCCGATGCGATGGGCATCTGCTTTCACGTCGGCAGCCAGGCGATGAGCCCCGCGGCCTATGCCGAAGCGCTGAGCCGCGTCCGCGATGCCATCGTCGGCGCCGCGATCACGGTCGATATCGTCGACGTCGGAGGCGGTTTCCCGTCCTGGTATCCGGGGATGGAGCCCCCTGCGCTCGAACGCTATTTCGAGGTCATCTCGAACGCCTATGAGGCCCTGCCGATCAGCTACTCGGCCGAATTGTGGTGCGAGCCGGGGCGCGCGTTGTGCGCCGAATATGCCAGCGTTCTGGTCCGCGTCGAAAAGCGCCGGGGGGCCGAACTGTACATCAACGACGGCGCTTATGGCGCGTTGTTCGATGCCGCGCATATCGGCTGGCGCTATCCCGTTCGCCTCGTCCGCGAGGTCAAGAGTGACACGCGCGACATGGGGTTCAGTTTCTATGGCCCGACGTGCGACGACCTCGACCATATGGCGGGGCCGTTCGACCTTCCCGGCGACGTCAAGGCGGGGGATTATATCGAGGTCGGGATGCTTGGCGCTTATGGCTGCGCGATGCGCACCGGGTTCAACGGCTTTGGAGTCGAGGATCGCGTGATCGTCGAGGACGAACCGATGGCCTCGCTCTATACCGAGGTGGAACGCGAGCGCCGCTCGAACGTCATCAAGCTGTAGGTTTCGTGTCCCCGCGAAGGCGGGGATCCAGTCCGATCGTAAGAGTTTGGACCCCCGCTTTCGCGGGGGTACTGGCCGCTCATGGAGATATCAATGACCACCGACGTCGCCATCAACGACACCCGCAAGGCCGAACTGCTCGCCCACCAGGTCGAGCATATCGACATCACCAGCTTCGACGCGCGCCCGATCGTCGAGGCGATGGGCAAGATGAGCTTCACCAGCCGCGATTTGGCGCGCGCGACCGACCTTTACAACCAGATGCTGGCCGACCCCGGCTGCTCGGTCATCCTGGTCATCGCCGGGTCGACCTCGGCGGGCGGGTGCATGGACCTTTATGCCGAACTGGTGCGGTCGAACATGGTCGACGCGATCGTCGCCACCGGCGCGGCGATCGTCGACATGGATTTCTTCGAAGGGCTCGGCCACAAGCATTATCAGGCGCGCGAAATCCCCGACGACGACACGCTGCGCTCGCTCTACATCGACCGTATTTACGACACCTATATCGACGAGCAGCAGCTTCAGGATTGCGATTTCACCATCGGAGCGATCGCCGACAGTCTCGAGCCCAAGCCTTATTCCTCACGCGCCTTCATCAAAGAGATGGGCAAGTGGCTCGTCGAGAACGGGAAAAAGGACAATAGCCTGGTCAAGCTCGCTTATGAGCATGACGTGCCGATCTTCTGCCCTGCGTTCACCGACTCGTCGGCGGGCTTTGGCCTCGTCAAGCATCAGGTCGATGCGATGAAGCGCGGCGGGCATTACATGACGATGGACAGCATCGCCGACTTTCGCGAACTGACCGACATCAAGATCAAGGCCGGGAGCACCGGGCTGCTGATGATCGGCGGCGGCGTCCCCAAGAACTTCGCCCAGGACACTGTCGTGTGCGCCGAAATCCTTGGCCACCACGATGTCGAAGTCCACAAATATGCCGTCCAGATCACCGTCGCCGATGTTCGCGACGGCGCCTGCTCGTCATCCACGCTCCAGGAAGCTGCCAGCTGGGGCAAGGTCAGCACCGCGATGGAGCAGATGGTCTACGCCGAAGCGACCTCGGTGCTGCCGCTGCTGGCCAGTTCGGCCTATCACACCGGGCATTGGAAGACCCGCGCCAAAAGGTCGTTCGCCAAGCTGTTCGACTGAGGAAGCGTCACCCCGTGCTTGACCCGGGGCCTGCCTTACTTCGGGGACCTTGTCAGAAGTAAGGCGGGTCCCGGGTCAAGCCCGGGAGGACGACCAGTTGCGCCGCGCGGCATATCGAGCCACACCTCCCCCGCAATCAGGGGAGCTTCACCAATGACCGATCATCCGTTGCTCGCGCCGCTCGTCGCGCTGGTCTTGTGGAGCCTCGTCATGATGGGGTGGATGGCGGTCGCGCGGATGGCGGCGTTCAGGAAGCTCGGGGTGACGCTGGGCACCATTCCCGCCGGGTCGCGCGGGTCGGCGCTCGACGAGGCGGCGCCCAGAGCGCAGTGGCCGGCGCATAATTACATGCACCTGATGGAGCAGCCGACGCTCTTCTATGCCACCGTGCTGGCGCTGGTGGCGATGGGGTTCGAGGCCGACATCAATGTCTGGCTGGCGTGGGGCTATGTCGGGCTGCGCGTGGTCCACAGCATCGTCCAGGCGACCTACAACAAGGTTGCGCACCGCATGCCGTTGTTCCTGCTGAGCTCGCTGTGCCTGCTGAGCCTCGCGATCCACGCCGCGCTGTATCTGGGGCACCATTGAGCGGCTTAGCGCGAGAAAGCGCTCGCCAGCTCGACGTGGGTCGACCAGCGGAATTGCCCGACGGGCTTGACCCAGTCGAGCGTATAGCCCCCCGCGACTAGCAGTTCGGCATCGCGCGCGAAGGTCGCCGGATTGCAACTGACATAGGCAATGCGCGGCACGGTCGATGCCGCGATCTGCTTGACCTGTTCGATCGCCCCCGAGCGCGGCGGATCGAGGACGATCGCGTCGTGCACGGCAAACTCGGCCGCGGCATAGGGCGATCGGTAGAGGTCGCGATGGACCACGGTGGCGCGCCGCGTCGCCATCAGCGCGAGCACCGCGTCGCGCGCCGCTTCGGCCGCGGTGACCTCGCCGTTCAGCGCAAGCGCGAAGGTGCCGAGCCCGGCGAACAGATCGATCGGGCGCCGTGCTTCGCCGACCGCCTCCTTCACCGCCTCGACCAGCGCCGCCTCGCCGTCAGCGGTCGCCTGAAGGAAAGCGCCCGAGGGGAAGCCCACGCGATGCCCTGACAGAGCGATCGTCACTGGCCCCGGCTCGTAGCGCGGCTCGGGGCCATAGCCTTCGTCGATCGTCAGCCGCGCCAGCGCGTGGCGTTCGCAGAAGGCAGTCAGCGCCTCGACCGCGTCCAACCCCTCGGGCGAGGCGCCCTTGAGCGCGACGTCGATCCCCTGATCGGTCAGCGTCAGCTGAATCTCGGCGCCGCGCTTCGGCGCGAGCATCGTCGCGAACAGCGTTCGCAACGGGGCGATCAGCGCGAACAATCGCGGGTCGAGGACATGGCATTCGCGCATATCGACGATCTGGTTCGAGCCCGCGGAATTAAACCCGATCAGCACCTGCCCCTTGGCCTTGAGCGCACGCAGCGAGGCGCGTCTTCGGGTCCGCGGCGGCGAGAGATGCGGGGCGCGAAGCTCGGTCCGAAGCCCGTGCTGGGCGAGCGCGCCGACGATCCGGCTGGTGCAATAATCGGCGAAAGCGGCGTCGGCGAGGTGCTGAAGCTGGCACCCGCCGCATTCGGGGAAATGGCGGCACGGCGGGATCCGGTGCCCCGGCCCCTCGATCAGCGTGCCGTCGGCGGCGATGACGTCGCCGGGGACGGCGAAGCCGCGGTGGACTCCGCCAGCGCTGACCCCGTCGCCACGCGCGGCGATGCGGATGATGGGATCGCCCGAACCGTCCGGATCGCCGCTCACAAATCGGCGATCGTCGCGGGCAGCGCGGCGACCAGATCGTCGGCGATCATTCCCGGCCCGGCCCGTTCGGCCGCGCGGCCGTGAAGCCAGACGGCAGCGCACGCCGCCTCGAATGCCGGCATGCCGCGCGCCCGCACGGCAGCGACGAGCCCGGCCAGCACATCGCCCGTCCCCGCGCTCGCCAGCCAGGCCGGCGACGGCGGGGCGAATCCCAGCCGGCCGTCGGGCGCCGCGACCAGCGTGTCGGGTCCCTTGTAGACGATAATCGAGCGGCTCGCTTTGGCCGCCGCCAGCGCGCGTTCGGGCTTGCTGCCGGGGAGGTCGCCGAACAATGTGACGAATTCGCCCTCGTGCGGGGTGAGGATGACGTCATGCCCGACCAGCCGCTCGGGCTCGCCGACCGCGCCGATCGCATCGGCGTCGATCACGATCGGGCGTGGTGCAGTCAGGGCCAGGGTCAGGATCTGCGGGATGTCGCCCATCCCTGGACCGACCAGGATCGCCCCGACGCGGGGATCGTTGACCACCGCCGTGTCGGTCTGGACGATGGCCGAGGGGAGATTGTCGATCGCGACGCTGGTCGAGACCCGGACATAGCCCGCCCCGGCCGCGGCGGCGCTCCGGGCGGCAAGCGCAATCGCGCCGGGCATCTTGCCGGCCAGGCAATGGACCAGCCCTCGGCTGTACTTGTGCCCCGCGGGGTCGAGCGGAGGCAGCGCCGGCGCGCCGATCTCGAACCAGTCGCTGGTCGCTTCGACACCGATGTTGGCCAGCACGACTCGGCCCATCTGCGCCATTGCCGGCATCAAGCGGTGCGCGGGCTTGAGCGCGCCGAAGGTGACGGTCATGTCGGCGCGGATCGTCGGCGACAGGATCGCGCCATCGTCGGCCGCGATTCCGCTCGGCAGGTCGCACGCGACCCGGAGCAGCGCAGCTTCGCCCAGCGCAACGAGCTTTGCCGACACCGCCGGATCGAGCGGTCGGTCGAGACCGGTCCCGAACAGGCCATCGATCAGCAGCGCGGCGGGTTCGGCCGTCTCGAGATCGTCCATGTTCGCGATCCGCACGGCGTAGCCCGCCTCGGCCAGATGCCGCGCTGTGATCCGTCCGTCGCCGCCATTCTTGCCCGGCCCGCACAACACCAGCGTTTCGCGCGGCCCGACGAAGCGCCGCACCGCTGTGGCAAGTGCCATGCCGGCACGCTCCATCAACGCATCGGACGCGCTCCCGGCGTCGATGACGGCCTGTTCGGCGGCGCGCATCGCGGCAACGGTGAGGATCGGTCGGGTCATGATGGCGTGCGCCTTAGCGCAAGTGACTGGCGAGATGCCACCACTGCGGCGGGCATGCCTCGGCCGCCTCGTCACGCGCATCGTGGTCGTCGAACAATCCGAAACAAGTCGCCCCGCTGCCCGACATCCGGGCAACGTCGATCCCGGGTTGCCGCCCCAGCCACTCGATCACCTCATCGATTTGGGGCACCAGCGCCCGCGCCGCCGGCTCCAGGTCGTTGCGCCCGTCGCGCCACTCGCCGAGCGCGCCCCGGTCGATGCCGTCCCATCCGGAGAACACAATGCGGGTCGACAGAGAAAGCCGTGGATTGACCAGCAGGACGGGTGCGCCCGATACCCCCGCATCGACCAGCGTGAGCGCATCGCCCACGCCCTCGCCGCGCGCGGTCATGCTCCGCAGGCAAGCCGGGACATCCGCGCCAAGCCCGGAGGCAACCGCGCTGGCGTGGGCCGGATCGATTTTCCAGAGACGCGTCAGCAGGCGCAGCGCGGCGGCGGCGTCGGCCGATCCGCCGCCAATCCCTGCGGCGACGGGCAGGTTCTTGGTAAGGCGCAGCGCTGCTTTCGCCTCGACCCGCGCCGCACACGCCAGCGCCCGGGCCGCGTCGAGCACAATATTTTCACCCTTGATCGCCCCTCCGAACTCACCGCAGCAGAAAAGGGTCAACTCGTCCGCGGTTTCCCCTTCGATCCGGTCCCCGTCGATGCAGAACGCGAACAGCGTTTCCAGCGCGTGGCGCCCGTCGGGCAATTTGCCGCGGACGTGGAGCGCGAGATTGAGCTTGGCGGGCGCCGGCTCGGCGAACACCGTCACTGCGCCGCGGTGGCGCTCGTCAGCCCGGCGCCGATCTTGGCCTCGAGCCGCGCGCGTTCGGCAACTTCGGCGGCATTGACCAGCGCCGCGCGCCACGCAAAGCGCGCCTCGTAGCGCCGCCCCGATACGAACAAGGCATCGCCAAGATGCTCGTTGATTTCGGACTGGGACGGGTCGGCGATGCTGGCCCGTTGCAGCGTCGCGATCGCCTCGGGCAGCCGGCCGCGCTTGAACAGCGCCCAGCCGAGCGAATCGGTGATCGAGGGATCGTCCGGGCGAAGCGCCAGCGCACGACGGATCATGGCCTCGCCAACCACCAGATTGTCGCCGCGCTCGACCGAATTATAGCCGAGATAATTGAGCAGCAACGGCTCTTCGGGAGCGGCCCTGAGCCCAAGCTCGAGCTGGGCGCGCGACTCGGGCCAGCGCTTGAGTTGATCGAGCTGCGCGGCGGCGAGCAAGCGATAGGTCCAGCGGTTGGCGGCTCGTTCGCGGTCGGCAAGGTCGCCCGCGCGGATGAAGGTCTTCGCGGCCTCGTCATGGCGGCCGACTTCGTCGAGCACATTGCCGAGCCGCGCGAGATCGCTCGTCGTCGCCCCGCGCCGCGCCGTGCTGCGTTGCGCCAGCGACAATGCCTCGGGACCCCTTTTTTCGGCGAGCAGCAACCGCACCGACGCGTCGAGCGCGTCCGCCGCGAACGGATCGTCGGCGGGCACGCTGACCAGCGCGGCCAAGGCATCGGACGAACGCCCGCGCCGTTCGAGGAACAAAGCGGTCAACACTTTCGCCTCGCCATTGTCGGGCGCGGCATGGAGCGCGATCTGCGCCAGCCCAAGCGGAAGCGCGCGGTCCTCGTCACGCGCCAGGCCGACGGCGATCCCGATCAGCACTTCGGACAAGCCCGCGGCGGGGCTGTCGATCGCCACGCCGCGCTGCGGCCGGTCGATGTCGAGCGCGCGCAACACAGGATCGTCCCCGATCAGCAAGGCCTTGGCCCGTTCGCGCTCGCCGGTCTTGATCAGCGAGGCGGCAAAGCCCAGGCGCAGCCGCGACTCGCGGCCTCCGGCGCTGTCGAGCGCCAGCTTGATCAGCGGCTCGGCCTCGGCGACGTGGCGACCGGCAATCAGCATTGCCGCGCGCTGTTCGGCGGCGAACGGCGCGAGCAGGCTATCGTTGGCGACCCGTGCGAGCCGCGCACTGCCGTCGAGATGCGCTTGCTGTTCGGCCCATCCGCGCAGCAGCGGGGCAAGGAAACCGCCTTCGCTTTCGCCGCTCGATTCGTTGATGATCCCCAGAGCGTCGGTGGCGCGGCCCCGGCGGAGAAGATCGGCAACGATCAGCATCCGTCCGTCGAGCCCGAGCGCAGCGGGCGTCAGTCCCCGCGCGATGCCGAGCGCAAGGCTGGTGTTCCCGGCCTCGATCGCGGTCGTGACCGCGCGCCGTGCGAGATCGGGGTTGGCGGGGTCGCGCGCGGCTAAAGCGGCAAACAGTCGAGCGGCCCGCGCCGGGTCGCCGATCGCGCTTGCGGTACGCGCCTCGACGAATTGGCGATCGGCGCTGGGCAACGCAAGGATGGTGGTCGCCGTCGCACCCGATCCGAATGTCCCGGCGAGGATCAGCCCGGCCGCGAGCAGACGTCTACATATTGGGATAATTGGGTCCTCCGCCGCCCTCGGGCACGACCCAGTTGATGTTCTGGGTCGGGTCCTTGATGTCGCACGTCTTGCAGTGGACGCAGTTCTGCGCATTGATCTGAAGCCTGGGTGAACCATGTTCGGGTCGACCTGTCCCCCGGACAGGGCTGGGACTTCCGGGGGAAGTCCCACCCGGAACATCCTCGACGATCTCGTACACCCCCGCCGGGCAGTAGCGCGTTTCGGGGCTGTCGTAGAGCGCGAGGTTGACCGTGATCGGCACCGCTGCGTCCTTGAGCGTCAGGTGGACCGGCTGGTCCTCGGCATGGTTGGTGTTCGACAGGAATACCGAGGACAAGCGGTCGAAGGTCAATTTCCCGTCGGGCTTGGGATAGACGATGGGGTGAAAATGCTCCTTGCGCCCGATCGCCTTGTGGTCAGCATGGTGCTTCAACGTCCACGGCGTGCGAATCTTCAGATAATTCAACCACATGTCGAGCCCGGCGAACATCGTCCCCAACGTTCCGCCCCACTTGGCGATCGCCGGCTGGGCGTTGCGCACCACCTTCAATTCGTCCGCGATCCAGCTCGCGCGGACCGCCGGCTCGTAGCTCGCCAGCACGTCGTGGCGGCGGTCCTCGCCAAGCGCCTCGAACGCCGCTTCGGCGGCGAGCATCGCCGATGTCATCGCGGTGTGGCTGCCCTTGATCCGCGGGACGTTGACGAACCCCGCCGCGCACCCGATCAGCGCCCCGCCCGCGAAAGCGAGTTGCGGGATCGCCTGCCACCCGCCCTCGTTGATCGCGCGCGAACCGTAGGAAATGCGCTTGCCGCCCTCGATCTCGGCGCGGATCGCCGGATGCGTCTTCCAGCGCTGGAATTCCTCGAACGGCGACAGATAGGGATTCTGGTAGTCGAGCGCGACGACGAAGCCCAATGCGACCTGGCCATTGTCCTGATGGTAAAGGAACCCCCCGCCCCACGCATCGTCGAGCGGCCAGCCCTGGGTGTGGATGACCCGTCCGGGCTTGTGCTGGCCCGCAGGAACGTCCCACAACTCCTTGATCCCGATGCCATAAACCTGCGGGCCGCTTTCCTTGCGCAGATCGAAGATGCGGCTGAGTTCCTTGGTCAGATGCCCGCGTGCGCCCTCCGCGAACAGCGTATAGCGGGCATGCAATTCCATCCCCGGCTGATAGTCGCCTTTATGGGTGCCGTCGCGCGCGACCCCCATGTCGCCCGTCGCGACCCCGCGCACCGAACCATCGTCGTTGAACAGTATTTCGGCGGCGGCGAATCCGGGGAAAATCTCCACCCCAAGCTCCTCGGCCTGGTTGCCGAGCCAGCGCGTGAGGTTGCCGAGGCTCGCGCTGTAGGTCCCCTTATTGTTCATGAACGGCGGCATCAACACATGCGGCAGCGCGAACTTGCCCTTCTTCGACAGCACCCAATGGAGATTGTCGGTGACAGGCACGGTCAGCGGCGACCCCTTGTCCTGCCAATCGGGGATCAGCTCGGTCAGCGCGCGCGGATCGATCACCGCCCCCGACAGGATGTGCGCCCCGACCTCGCTGCCTTTCTCGAGCACGCAGACGCCGATCTCGCGCTCCTGCTCGGCGGCGAGTTGCTTGAGGCGAATCGCGGCGGACAGGCCGGCGACCCCCGCGCCGACGATGACGACATCATATTCCATCGATTCGCGGTCGCTCATTCGATTCCCTTCGTCGCGCATCGCCTTCCGTTCGGCCAACCTGCCCTGCCAATTCCTTGACCGCGCCGTCAACCTTGGTCGATGGAAGCGACATGGGCGGGACCGACAGCATCGAGCGCGAGACGAGCGTAGCGGAGGCAATGTCGGCGCTCGGCTGGTGGCTCGACGCGGGGGTCGATGTCGCGATCGCGGAAAGCCCGCGCGACTGGCGCCGCGCCGCGCTTCCCGCCGCGATCGTCCCGCTTGCCGTAGCGGCCAGCTCGGCCCCGGGCAGCTTGTCGCGCCACGCATCGGTCGATCTTGCTGCCTTCCGCGCCTGGCTCGAGGTCGAGCCCGGGCTTCCGCTCGAGCGTCCCGGGGCGCGTCGTGTGCTCCCGCTCGGGAGCGAATTGTCGCCACTGATGATCATGGCCGATTTTCCCTCGGCGACCGAAAGCGCCGAGGGTCGCCCGCTCGCCGGCGACTCGTGGGTTCTTGCCCAGCGGATGCTTGCCGCGATCGGCATTGCGCCCGACTCGGCCTATCTGGCGACGTTGGCCTGCTTTCATGCGCCGGGGGCGCGGCGGCTCGTCGATGCAGAGCTCGAACGCTGCGGGGAGATCGCGCGCGACCATATCCGCCTCGCCAGGCCCGCGCGCTTGCTCTTGTTCGGCGACGCCCCGGCGCGCGCGTTGACCGGGCATCCCCTCGCCGCCGCGCGCGGCAAGGTCCACCGCATCGAAGGCGTGCGCGCGGTCGCCACTTTTCATCCGCGCTGGCTGCTTCAACGTCCTTCGGACAAGGCGCTGGCGTGGAAGGATCTTTTACTGTTGATGAGCGAGGAAGGGTGATGACCCGTCTAACCCTGTTGCTGTTGAGCAGCGCCGCCGCCGCCACTCCCGCCGTGGCGCAGCAGGACCCGCTCGCCCCAATCACGATACCGACCCCGATCGTCGTTCCCGACGTGCCGTTGCGGACGATCGCCGATCCGCCGCTCGTGGTCCGCCCGGTGCCCAAGAATTGGCGCGGAGTGTTCGACGCGATCGACGCCGAGGATTGGAGCGGCGCTGCGGCCGGGATCGCGGCTCTGCCCGAGGGACCGCTCAAGCCCGTCGCCAAGGCCGAATTGTTCACCGCCAAGACCTCGCCGCGGACCGAACTTGGACCGATCCTGGCGCTCCTCGCCGAAGCGCCCGACCTGCCCCAGGCCGACCAATTGCAGCGCCTCGCGGTGCTGCGCGGGGCAATCGAGCCTCCCGCGATCACGACCTCGCGCCCGACGATCGGGCTGGCAATGGCCCCGCGCCGGACGCGCGCCCGACCGGTCAGCGGCGAGCCGCTCGCCGACGCGTTGCGGATCGCGCTCGATCCGTTGGTCAAGCTCGACGATGCGGCGGGCGCCGAGGCGCTATTCATCGCGCAGGCGCCGTTCCTCGGCTTCGAAGCGCGGGCCGAGGCGGCGCAGCGAGTCGCCTTCATTTATTATGTGCTCGGGCGCGACGCCGACGTTCGCCGTGTCGCCGATCAATGGCGCCAGGGCGCGACCGGCGAATGGGGCGGCCAGGCCGCGTGGGTCAGCGGGCTGGCGGCATGGCGGATGCGCGACTTTGCCGCCGCCCAGTCGGCCTTTGGCGAATCGATGCAGCGTGGTGGCGGAGCCGAATTCGCCGCCTGCGCGGCGTATTGGGCGGCGCGCTCGGCGCAGGCCGCGCGCCGGCCGCGCGACGTCCAGCCGCTGTTGCTCGCCGCGGCCCGCTCGAGCGAGAGCTTCTACGGCCTGATGGCGCGCGAGACCCTTGGCCTTGGCACCAACCTGCCTGCGCCGCGCGTGCCCGTGGAGGGGCGCTCGGTCGCGCGCTCGGCCAATGTCGTGCGCGCGACCGAATTGGTGCGGATCGGGGAGCGCGCGTTGGCCGAAGCGATGCTTCGCCACCAGGCCAGGATCGGCAGCCCCACCGACCAGGAGGAATTGATCGCGGTGGCGCGGCGGCTCGACTTGGGGGGGGCGCAATTCTGGCTTGCGCACAACGGGCAAGTCGGGGTGCGGATCGATCCCGCCGATCGCTATCCCGCGCCGCGCTGGAGCCCCGATCACGGATGGCGGATCGACCCCGCTCTGGCCTTCGCGCACGTCATCCAGGAAAGCAATTTTCGCGCCGAGGCGGTCAGCCCGGCCGATGCCGTCGGGCTGATGCAGGTGCGGCCGATGAACGCCGGCGACGTGGCGCGCGCGCGCGGCACCGCAATCGGCAATCTGAAGGATCCGGCGATCAACCTCGAATATGGCCAAAGCGCGATCGAGGGGATGCAGCGGGGCGGCGCCACTCAGGGTCAATTGGTCAAGGTCATCGCCGCTTACAATGCCGGCCTGACCCCCGTCGCGCGTTGGGCGGGGATTAATTACGGCGGCGATCCCTTGCTGTGGATCGAGAGCATTCCGTATTGGGAAACGCGCTATTACGTCCCCGCCGTGCTGCGCAACATGTGGGTCTATCAGGGCCTTGCCGGGGCGCCACAGCCGACCTTGCGCGCGCTCGCCCAGCATCAATGGCCAACCTTCCCGACGACGACGACCAGGCTGGTGCGCTGACGCTTGGTCGGCAGGCCATGTCCCCCGAGCGCCCTCGCTGAACTAATCGCACAACCGGCTCCACTGCGCATCGCTCGCCGCGCTATCTCCCGACAATGTTCTTGCTTCGTTCCGTCATTGGCGCCATCGTTGCCTGATGCCGATCGAATCGACCAAGGCGCGCGGAGCGACTCGCAACATCGTCCCGACCCGCTTCAATCTGCAGGAGCGGGTGATCGACGGCGACTGGCTCGACCGCGTCGAAAGCCTCGACGGGATTGCCCCCCGTCGGACCACGGTAACGATCGAGAAGCCGCGCAGCATCCTGACCCGCAACGGCTCGCCCGACATTGGCTTCGACCGTTCGATCAATCCCTATCGCGGGTGCGAGCATGGCTGCATCTATTGCTTCGCGCGCCCGACCCACGCCTATCACGATTTGTCGCCCGGGATCGATTTCGAAAGCCGCCTGTTCGCCAAGCCCGACGCCGCCAAATTGCTCCACGCCGCTCTGTCGCGCCCCGGTTATGAGGTCGGCCCGATCGCGCTCGGCACCAACACCGATCCGTATCAGCCGATCGAGGAGCGCTGGCGGATCACCCGCTCGATCCTCGAATTGCTGCTCGAGACCAAGCACCCCTTCACCATCACCACCAAGTCCGACCGCGTGCTGCGCGATCTCGACATCATCGTCCCCGCGGCGCGACTCGGGCTGGCGTCGGTGGCGATTTCGGTGACCTCGCTCGACCCCGCCATCCACCGCACGCTCGAGCCGCGCGCCCCCGCCGCGCGCAAGCGGCTTGGCGCGGTCAAGACGCTCGCTGCCGCCGGGGTTCCGACTCACGTCTCGATCGCGCCCGTCATCCCCCAGATTACCGACCACGAACTCGAAGCGATCGTCACCGCAGCGGCGGCGGCGGGGGCGCGCGGCGTCTTCTATCTGCCGGTCCGGCTGCCGCACGAGGTCGCGCCCCTGTTCCGGGCGTGGCTCGACGAACATTATCCCGATCGCGCGGCCAAGGTCATGGCGACGATCCGCTCGCTGCGCGGGGGCAGGGACAATGATCCCAATTTCTTTTCGCGGATGCGCGGGCAAGGGGTGTGGGCGGACTTGCTGGCGTCGCGCTTCGAAAAGGCATGCGCGCGATGCGGGATCGGGCGAAGCAAGTTCGTCCTGCGCCGTGACCTGTTCGAACCCCCGCCCGGCGACCAGCTGCGCTTGCTCTAGGAATTTCGACAAATGGCGGTGACAGCCACGGCCCTCGCCGCTAGCGTCCTGCCATGAACAGGATCCCCTTCGCGTTGCTCGCCACCGCCCTCGCCGCCCCGCTCGTGGCGCAAACCCCGCCCGCAGCCGCGCCGCCGCCCCCGCCCCTTGCGCCAATCACGGTCGCGCCGATCACGGTCGCGCCGTGGATCAACGCCCTGCGCGACGATGCGCTGGCCAATGATCAATATGCCTATGACCTGACCGAGGGTCTCACCACCGAAGTCGGGCAGCGCGCCGCCGGGACCGCCGCCGAAGCGCGCGCCCGGAGCTGGGCAGTGGCCCGGCTCGGCGCGATGGGCTTTGCCAATGTCCATGTCGAGCCGTTCGACATGCCGGTCTGGGTGCGCGGTGCCGAAAGCGCAGAGATCGTCGCCCCCTTCCCGCAGCGGCTCGTCGTCGGCGCGCTTGGCAATTCGGCCTCGACCGGCCCCGCCGGCGTGACCGGGCAGATCGTCGCCTTCGACAGCGTCGATGCGTTGCGCGCCGCGCCCGACGCCGCGGTGCGCGGCAAGATCGTGTTCATCGACCACCACATGCTCGCCAATCAGGACGGCAGCGGTTACGGCCAGTTCGGCGCACCGCGACGCCAAGGCCCGACCATCGCCAGCCTCAAGGGCGCGCTTGCCATCGTCGTCCGCTCGATCGGCACCGACCATCACCGCAATCCCCACGCCGGGGTCCAGAACTTCGCCGAGGGCGCGCGCCCGATCCCCGCTGGCGCGCTGACCATTCCCGATGCCGAGCAATTGGTGCGCATTCTCAAGCGCGGTCAGCCGGTGACGATGCGCCTCCGCCTTGAAAGCACGACCATCGCCAGCGCGCGGTCGGGCAATGTCATCGCCGAAGTCCCGGGGCGCGATCCGACCCTCGCGCCGATCCTGGTCGGCGGCCATCTCGATAGCTGGGACCTTGGCACCGGCGCGATCGACGACGCCACGGGGGTCGCCATCGCCACCGCCGCGGCCAAGCGCATCATGGACGCCGGGCGTCCGCTGCGCACGATCCGCATCGTCTGGTTCGGCGCCGAGGAGGTCGGCCTGTTCGGCGGCGCAGCCTATATGAAGGCGCATGGTGCCGAGCCGCATTACGCGCTCGCCGAAAGCGACTTTGGCGCCGACCGCATCTGGAAGGTCAATTCGAAGCTCGGCGAGGCGCGCCGTGGCGAAGCACGGATGATCGGCGCCGCGCTTGCCCCGCTCGGCATTGTCACCGGCAAGTTCGACGAGGCCGATGGTTCCGATATCGAACCGATGCTCGAAGCGGGCCAGCCCGGTGTCGGGCTCAGCCAGGACGGCACGCGCTATTTCGATTATCACCACACCCCCGACGACACGCTCGACAAGGTCGATCCCGTCCAGCTTCGCCAGAATGTCGCCGCGTGGACGGCGATGCTGGCCGTGCTGTCGGGCGGCGTGGCGCCCAAATCGCGTGCCCGGCGTTAAGCCCTCAACATCAGGAGAAAGACGTCATGACCCGCTCCATCAAGACCGCCTTGTTCGCCGCCCCCTTGCTGCTCGCCGCCCCTTTGATGCTGGCCGGCTGCAACGTCACCGACAATGGCAATGGTTCGTCGACCATCTCGGTCGACCAGAACAAGATCGACCGCGGCGCCGACGTCCTTGCCAATGAAGCGGCCAAGGCCGGCGACGAGGCTGCCAACGCGATCGAAAATGCTGGACCCGAGCTCAAGAAGGCCGGCTCGGACATCAAGGAGCGCGCCGGGCGTGTCGCCGACAAGGCCGACAACGTCAATATCGACGTCGATCTCAACACCGCCAACGATAAGCCCGCCCCCGCCAAGAAATAGGTTGGACGGCGCGCGCCGCTTTGACTAGGGGCGTCGCCAGTCGGGGAGTGGCGCAGCCTGGTAGCGCGTCTGCTTTGGGAGCAGAGGGTCGCAGGTTCGAATCCTGTCTCCCCGACCATGCCGGGTTGGGAACCGCTTCGTCCGAGCGATCCATCCCGGCTGGTCGAGTTCGATGCGATCGTTTTGGCGCATTCGGACCCGACACATTCGGACGAGAGCGAGGGTTCAACCGGATCATGGACGAATTTTCGGCTTTTGGAACGAGCGTCAACGCCGATTTTCGCGGGACGTTCGCCAATGCCGCGATCCGTGACAATGTCGTGGTCGACCCGACCACCGCGGCGGTCCAGTCGCTCAATGCGGCGGTGACCAGCGAGATCGGCTGGTCATTTGCGCTCGCCGCCGGCCGCCGCGCCATTTTCGTGCGCTATTCGGCGACCGACGAGCGCCCGTGCGAACTGGTCGTCAACGACGTGGTGGTGCAGGCGCATTCCGTGTTCGAAACCACCGAGCGGCTCGACTTGGTCGATTGGCGCTACCAATGCCACGCCGATTTCGGCGAGGGCGACAATCACCTCTCGATCCGGTGCCTGAAGGCCCTGCCCCACATCTACGAGATTGCGATCGTCGCGATCGATCAGCTTGGCAATCCGACCGTCGAGCAGGATTGGCAACGGCGCGCGCAACGCCGGGCCAACCCGCAACCGCGCCGCCCGCTGATCGTCACCCCGGCCGATTTCCGCGGCGTGGTCGACACAGCGCGCAAGGTCGCCAACGACGAGGCCGCGGTCGAGCAAATGAGCCGTATCGCGGCCGAGGTCGTCCGCGGTGTCCAGATCGGCGCGGCCAATGGCCAGGCCATGTTGACCTGGGGCGGTCCGCTCAACGGGCAACGCCGCCGCCAGATGGTGTTCGCCGCGCTGATGCGGGTCGATCCCGATGCGATCATCGAGACCGGGACCTATCTCGGCGCCTCGACGGCTTTTTTCGCGCGTCAGGGACTGCCCGTTCATACCTGCGAATCGCAGTCCGAATATTATGCCCAGGCGATCGCCAACCTCGCCGAATTCCCCAATGTCCACATGCATTTGCAGGATTCGCGAAGCTTCCTGTCGGACCTCGCGGACGATCGGGCGCTCGCTTACGCCTGCCCGCTCTTCTACCTCGACGCGCATTGGTACAATGATCTGCCGCTGGCCGCCGAAATCGCGATCATCCGCGCGCGCTGGCCGCGCTTCATGATCATGGTCGATGATTTCGAGGTCCCCGGCGAGCGCGGCTATGGTTTCGACCGCTACGCCGATGGGCTCGAACTGACGCTCGACTATCTGCGCCGCGAAGCGATCGATCTGAGCACGATGGCAGTGATGTTCCCGACCGCGACCGCGGCGTCGGAGACCAGCGTCAAGCGCGGCACGCTGATGCTGTCGTCGCTCGATATCTACGACCAGCACCTTCGCCATGAGCGAGGTCTGTTCCGCCACGATCCGCCGCCCCGACCCGACTCCGGCTAAGCCTTGCCGGCGCACGGCGCGGGCCACTGCGGTGGGCCCGGAGGGACTCGAACCCCCAACCTAGCCGTTATGAGCGGCCAGCTCTAACCAATTGAGCTACAGGCCCCACCGCGCTTGCGCGATAGCCGCGCCGTGGCGCGCCGCGCAAGTCCGCGCGGTGCGGGCGAGTCACCCGTCGAGCGCGGGCAGTTCGAGCGTGATGCGATGCTCGTCGATCACCAATTTGCCGCCGGCCACCTTGGCCAGGCCGCGCACCAGCCGCAACCCAAACCCCAGCCCGACGCTCTGGCCCTCTTCGCCGTCGATGGGGTCGAAGGCCGGATCGACCAGCTGCGCCTCGGTGAAGCCTTCGATCAGCCGCGGTCGCGCAATCGTCATCAAGCACGTCGCGCCGCTCCGCGACAGCGCGATCCGGAACACTTCATGCGCCCCGACCAACTTGCACAGCGGCAGCAGCAAGCGGCGCAAAAGCCGCGTCGCGAGATCGGGGGACAGTGCGCAGCGGTGGCGCTCGGGGTCGATGTCGATCTCAAGCACCCCTCCGACGAGCGCCAGGCATTGTTCGATCTCGGCCGCGATCGGCGGAAACAAGTCGGGCAGGCGGGCGCCGCTTTGTCCACCCGCTCCGCGCTCATGGGTTCCGCGGTCGGCGCGCAGCGTGGCGGCGAAGTCGAGGTCTTCGACCGCGTCGAGCAATTGCCGTGCCTGCCCGACGATGCTCGCCGCCCGCTCGCGGTAACGGCGGTGCGCGGGGCCAAGATATTGGCCGTCGATGATCTCGGCAAAGCCGATGATCGCATTGAGCGGCGTCTTGATCTCATGGACCAGCTCGCGCAGGGCATCGAGGTCGGTTGCGCCGTTCGTCGCGGCAGCGGCAGTCTCCCCATCGGTGCGGCGGGCAAGGCCGCGATAGCCGACGA
Source organism: uncultured Sphingomicrobium sp. (assembly GCA_964235815.1). Lineage (GTDB taxonomy): Bacteria > Pseudomonadota > Alphaproteobacteria > Sphingomonadales > Sphingomonadaceae > Sphingomicrobium. The sequence continues at coordinate 5,678 of CAXSCF010000016.1, read as the reverse complement.
AGCGTCCCGTCGCGGGGTCGAAGGCCGGCACCCCGGTCGCGCTCCACGTTCCCGCCAGCGGTTCGCCGAGCGCGATCGGGACATCGGCGAACGGATGGCGCTGGCCGAGCCGCGCATTGACCTCGCGTTCGAGCAGGCCGACCCCGTCGCCTCCCAGCGGTCGCCCGACCAGTGCGCCGCGCGGCACGCCCTCGACCCAGGCGATGTGCCCCGACGAATTGCTTTCCCATTCGAACATGCGCCCTTCGCTTGCGCCGGCGGCCGCTTGGTACGGGGCCTCGGGCGGGGCCCGTCGCGGGGCTATGTGCGGCGGCGCGGGCGGCGGGGTGGGACGCGCACTACGCTTATACTGTTCGATCCGCTGGACCATCGTGCTGATCGAGGAAACGGCAGGCGCGGGGGACGCTTGCGGTTCGCGTCGCTCGCCCGGCGCGGTCCCGGGGTCGGGTCGCGCCTGCGGCTCTGGAGTCACTTCGGGCTCGGGTGTCACTTCGGGCTCGGGTGTTACTTCGGGCTCGCGTGTTACTTCGGGCTCGCGTGTCACTTCAAGCTCGGGTGTCACTTCGAGCGCGGAAGTCGGCACGATCGCCGACGCTGGATCGGGTGCTGGCAGTTCGGGCACAAGGTCCGGCGTCATGGCGTCAGCCGGCAGCCCTTCGATCCTAACCAGCGCTCGCACCTCGTCGTCGGCATCCGCCAATATGTCGTTCGCCTCCTCCGCGCTTAGCGTCAGTCCGGCGAACAGAGGCGCCGCGACCTGCACCGGCTGGACCGCGAGAACCTTGAGCAGTGGCGGGGGAAGTGTTCGTCCGGCGATCGCGCGCACGGTCGCCGCCCGCACCCCTTCGTCGATCGCGAACGCCTCTTCGCGCACCAGATCGAGGGCGCGCTCGGCGGCGCCGCTGATCGCGCCCGGCTCGATCCGCGCCAGCAAATCGACCAGCTGCCGCCATCGCACCGCGCGGTCGCGCGGGTCGGTGACCGGCGCGGCGAGTATCGTGTCAAGGCGGTCATCGAAACGCAAACGAACCTATATCCTTTGTCGATCAGATTAATCTGTGGCGGCGAATAAGCGCGACGACGAGGGCCGGTGCGTTAACCGTCCCAAATCAGCACGCGGAACCTGCTGGAAAGCGGCGTTATTAAAGCGTTGAATGCCAATCGCCACCCCTTTGCGATAACCCGGCTGCTGGCGCTGCTTTGACCGCGCCGCGCGGAGCCGCTAGCGCCGCCAGCCATGCTGATCCTGCTTTCCCCCGCCAAGACGCTCGATTTCGAAACGCCGTTCGCCGATGCCGCGACGGCGCCGAAGTTCGCCCGCGAGGCGGACCGGATCGGCCGCGCCGCGGCGCGGCTCGGACCGGCGAACCTGGCCGCATTGATGCATATTTCGGATCAGCTCGCGACGCTTAATCATCAACGATTCAAGGCTTTCGCCACGGCCGCCGCCAGGTCTTGCGAACGCCCCGCGATCCGCGCCTTTGCCGGCGACGTCTATCGCGGGTTCGACGCCGCGAGCGCCGATGATGACACGCTGGCCTTCGCCCAGGATCATCTGCGCATTCTGTCGGGCTTGTACGGTGTGCTTCGCCCGCTCGACGCGATCCGGCCCCACCGCCTCGAAATGGGAACGCGCTGGGCGCCGGCCACCGACAGGCTGGTCGATCATTGGGGCGCAAAGGTCGCCAAGGCCGTCGCCGCCGACTTTCGCCGCGATGGCTCGAAGCTCTTGCTCAACCTCGCCAGCAACGAATATTTTGCGGTGCTCAAGGGACAATTGCCCAAGGCGGTGCGGATCGTCGCCCCCGACTTTCGAATCGCGACCGCCAAAGGCCTTCAATTCCAGTCCTTCGCGGCCAAGGTCGCGCGTGGCGCCTTCGCGCGCTGGGCGTGCGACGAGCGCATCGCCGACCCTGCCGCTTTGCCCGCCTTCGACCGCGACGGCTGGGGCTTCGACGCGGCCCGCTCGACCCCCGACAAGCCACTGTTCGTCAGGCGCTAGGCGGGCTTTGGAGACACGCGCGAAGGGTGGCGCTGCACAGTGACTTCGGCTAGCATTAACCGGAGGTGCGGCGATGCCGCGACTCCCTCCTTTTTAGACTATTTCGAACGACAGGAATAACCTTGGCGACACTGCCCCCGGCCGACCGCGTAGAAGGCGATATCGCCCCCATCTCGATCGTCGACGAGATGAAGACCAGCTATCTCGATTATGCCATGTCGGTGATCGTCAGCCGCGCCTTGCCCGATGTCCGCGACGGGCTGAAACCGGTCCATCGCCGCATCCTCTACGCCTGCCAGGAAGCCGGCTATGTCGCCGGGCGCCCGTACCGCAAGTCGAGCCGCATCGTCGGCGACGTGATGGGCAAATATCATCCCCATGGCGACAGCGCGATCTACGACGCGCTCGCGCGGATGACCCAGGACTGGTCGATGCGCGTGCCGCTGATCGACGGCCAGGGCAATTTCGGGTCGATGGACCCCGATCCCCCCGCGGCGATGCGCTACACCGAAGCGCGACTGGCCAAGGTCGCCAATTTCCTCCTCGGCGATATCGAGAAGGATACGGTCGATTTCATCCCCAACTACGACGCCAGCGAGCGCGAGCCGCAGGTGCTACCGGTGCGCTTTCCCAACCTGCTGGTCAATGGCGCGGGCGGCATCGCGGTGGGCATGGCGACCAACATCCCGCCGCACAACCTCGGCGAAGTGATCGCCGCCTGCCACGCCTTTATCGCCGACCCGACGATCACATCGGAAGGCTTGATGGAGCATATCAAGGGCCCCGACTTCCCGACCGCGCCGATCATCCTCGGCACCGCCGGGATTCGCTCGGCCTACACCACCGGACGCGGCTCGATCCTGATGCGCAGCCGCGCGCATGTCGAGGAAGGCCGCGGCGACAAGCGCCTCATCGTCCTCACCGCAATCCCCTATCAGGTCGGCAAGAACCGCCTGGTCGAAATGATCGCCGAAGCCGCCAAGGACAAGCGGATCGAGGGCGTCAGCGATATCCGCGACGAATCCAACCGTCTCGGCGTCCGCATCGTCATCGAAATGAAGCGCGACGCCACCGCCGAGGTCGTGCTCAACCAATTGTGGCGCCACACGCCCGCGCAGTCGAGCTTCCCCGCCAACATGCTCGCGATCCGCGGCGGGCGCCCCGAAACGCTGATGCTGCGCGAGATCATCGAGGCGTTCATCAAGTTCCGCGAGGAAGTCATCACGCGGCGCGCCAAGTTCGAATTGTTCAAGGCGCGCGAACGGGCCCATATCTTGCTCGGGCTGGTGGTCGCGGTCACCAACCTCGACGAGGTGGTCAAGATCATCCGCGGCTCGGCGAGCCCGGCCGTGGCGCGCGAGAAGCTGATCGCGCGCGACTGGCCGATCGAGGAAATCCGCCAGTACATCATGCTGGTCGAAGCGATCGAGCCGCAGGCCGCGGGGACGATCTATCGCCTGAGCGAAACCCAGGTCCGCGCGATCCTCGAACTGCGCCTCCACCGGCTCACCCAATTGGGCCGCGAGGAGATCGGCGCCGAGCTGGCAGTGCTTGCCAAGACCATCGGCGAACTGCTTGAAATCCTTGGCAACCGCACTCGCCTCTACGAAGTGATGAGCGACGAGCTGCGCGCCGTCGACGCCGAATTCTCGACCCCGCGCGTGAGCGAGATTGCCGCCGCCTTCGACGGGCTCGAGGACGAGGATTTGATCGAGGTCGAGGACATGGTCGTGACCGTGACCCTGACCGGCTACATCAAGCGCACCCCGCTCGCTCTGTTCCGCGAACAGAAGCGCGGCGGCAAGGGTCGCAGCGGCATGAACACCAAGGATGAGGACGTCATCACGACCTTGTTCGTCACCTCGACCCACAATCCGGTATTGTTCTTCTCCTCGACCGGGCGCGTCTATCGGATGAAGGTGTGGAAGCTGCCCGAAGGCGGGCCCACCGCCAAGGGCCGGCCGATGGTCAATCTGCTACCCCTGGCTGAGGGCGAGACCATCTCGACCGTGCTCGCGCTTCCGCAGGACGAGGCCGAGTGGGGCAATCTCCACCTGATGTTCGCCACCGCCAAGGGCACCGTCCGCCGCAATTCGATGGATTCGTTCACCAACATCCCAACCGCTGGCAAGATCGCGATGAAGTTCGGGGTCAGCGAGGAGGAAGGCGAGGAAGGCGATCCCAGTGACTGCCTGATCGCGGTGGAGATGCTGACCGAGGCCGACGACGTGCTGCTTGCGACCAGGAACGGCAAGGCGATCCGCTTCCTTTCCACCGACGTGCGCGAATTCCAGAGCCGATCGTCGATGGGCGTTCGCGGCGTGCGCCAGCTCGGCGACGACCGGGTGATCTCGATGTCGATCCTGCGCCGGGCGGGCACCACGCAGGTCGAGCGCGAGGCCTATCTGCGTGCGCCGTCGTGGCGCGACAATGCTATCGCCGACGGCCTGACGGAGGAGCGCTACGCCGAAATCGCGGCCAAGGAGCAGTTTTTGCTCACCGTCACGGTCAACGGCTTTGGCAAGCGCAGCTCGACCTACGAATATCGCCGCACCAATCGCGGCGGCCAGGGGATCACCAACATCGTCACGTCGGACCGAAATGGCGGGGTCGTCGCCAGCTTCCCGGTCACCCCGGGCGAGGCACTGATGCTGGTCACCGATCAGGGCAAGGTCATCCGCACCACCGTTGGCGACATCCGCATCACCGGGCGCAACACGCAAGGCGTGATGATCTTCCGCGTCGACAAGAACGAGCATGTCGTGTCGGTCGCCAGGATCGACGAGGCCGAGGTCGAGGAAATCGAACTGAAGGCTGGCGACGAGATCGCGCCGACCGACGATGCGGTGATCGGTGAAAATCTCGCGTCGGGCGAGGAAGAGCCACCGATCGAGTAAGGAACGCCGAGGCGAGCGGCGGCGTTGGCATCGGGTCATTCACCAGGGAGACTCCGATGCCGCTAGCCAATCAGGCGCTTGTCCTCGTCACCGATGGCCGCAAGACCTTGTTCTTTCGCAACCACGGCGATGCCAACCAGATCGACTTGCGTACCGAAGCGCATGACGAGCGCGACGATCAGAAGGATCGCGACATCAAGCGCGACGCGCCCGGAACCGCGGCGACCGCGGCATCGTCGGGTGGCGGCGACACCCATCGCCCGGCGATGGAGGAGACCGATTTCCACCAGCAGGCCGAAGATTTGTGGGTCAAGGACGCCGCCGCGCAATTGCGGACCCGGGCCCTTGCCAATGATTTCGAGCAACTGCTCATCGTCGCTCCGCCCAAGGCGCTGGGCGTGATCCGCAAGGAATTGCACAAGGAAGTCGAGCGGCGCCTGGTCTGTACCATCAACAAGGAGATGACGGGCCGCCCGATCCCCGACATCGAGGCGCTGATCGTCGAGCAGACCAAGGCCGGGGAACCGGCAGCGGTCTAGGCGAACAAATCGACCCGCTCTGCATCGGGCGCCACCGCGGCGAGCAACAGCGAGCGGTGGCAGCCGGCGGGGTCGCGCTCGAAGCACAATAAGGCGCTCGGCATTTCGGCGGCCAGGTCGCGCATTCGCTGCCCCGCTACGATCGCCTCGGGCAGATCGAGTTGCCCCGCGTAAATCCGCTCCAGATCTGCATGCCGACCCTTGCGCGCCGCCTCACGGCCTTCGGGCGGGGTGCCGAGC
>CAXSCF010000015.1:940-33912 GCA_964235815.1 uncultured Sphingomicrobium sp. | reverse complement strand
GGCATGGGCGCGTAGCTCAGTGGTAGAGCACACCCTTCACACGGGTGGGGTCGCAGGTTCAATCCCTGCCGCGCCCACCATGCCGGCATCGCCGATCCGGCCCTTGCTCCCGCGGGCCAGTCATCGCCCGTTTGACCCTATTGCAGATAGCCCGGCTGGAAACTCGCCATGCGCTGAAGCTCGCGCCAGTCGCTGAAGATGATCTTGCGTCCTTCGCGGCGGATCAGCCCCTGACGCTCGAGGTCGGCGAAGACGCGATTGACGTTGACCGAGGTTTGCCCGGTGATATCGGCAATCTGCTGCTGCGTGAACGGGTTGATCATTCCGTCGCGGGTCGGTTCGATCCCGCTTCGCTCGGCCGTCTCGCACAGCAGATGGGCAACACGCGCGGTTGAATCGCGGCGGCCGCAATTGACCAGCCATTCGTAGCCGATCGAGGCATGGCGGTGGGCGACTTTCCAGAAAAATCGCTGCAGTTCGGGATTGGCATCGACGATCGCCTCGAAATCCTCAGCCTTGCCGATCATCACTTCGCTGCGCACGATCGCCTGGATGCCGTAGTCAGCGTTTCCTTCGCGGGGCAGGATCCCGTCGCCCGGAAAGCGCAATGCGACGATCTGGCGCCGCCCCGATCCGTCGGTCTTATATTTGCTGAGCAGCCCCGACGTGACGAACATCACTTCATCGCGCGCGACGCCGGGTTCGCGGAACGGGCGCCGCGGCTCGACCGCGATCAGGCGGGAGGGCATATCCTCGAACAATTGGGCCTGGGCGGGCTCCATCCCCGACGCGATTAGGCGCTCGCCAAGGGAAATGGCATCAGCGCCACGCGCGGATCGCGGGGAGGGTGAGGACGAACTCATCGTCCAATAGTGCGACCTGCGTCGATGGGACGCAAGCCTTACGCCACTGATGATCAACGAAAATTCATGATTTGGCGCAAAATGGACGGTTTTCGGTTCTGTTTCAAATCGCGTTGATCGAGACGGTTCGCTTGCTTATTGCTTGGCAGCGAGGCGGGGAAGCCGGCGTGGCTCGCTTGCAAGTCGCGGCCAGCCCCCTTAATGGAGCCACCGCGCCTTGAACGGCGCGTCATGGCGATCGTAGCTCAGTTGGTTAGAGCATCGGTTTGTGGTACCGAGGGTCGCGGGTTCAAGCCCCGTCGATCGCCCCAGTTTCTTCCGCTTTTACAGGCGCTCGCATCATCATGAACACCCCCTGGGGCTACCCCGATTTCGACGCGCACGAAGCGCTCCATTTCGTCACCGACGCGAAGAGCGGCCTGCGCGCCATCATCGCGCTTCACTCGACCCATCTCGGGCCTGCCGCCGGCGGCACGCGGATGTGGCATTATGCCGACGATGCCGACGCGCTGACCGACGCGCTGCGGCTGTCGCGCGGGATGAGCTACAAGAATGCGATGGCGGGCCTGCCGCTTGGTGGAGGCAAAGCGGTCGTGCTGGCCGACGCCAATCGCACCAAGACCCCCGAACTGCTCGCCGCCTTCGGGCGCGCGGTCGACCGGCTTGGGGGCAATTACGTTACGGCCGAAGACGTCGGCATGTCGGTCGCCGACATGCTCGCCATCCGTGACCAGACGAAATTCGTCGCCGGGTTGCCCGTCGCGGGGGGCGAGGTCGGGGGCGACCCCGGGCCGCACACCTCGCTCGGCGTTTTTCTGGGGATCAAGGCAGCGGTGCGCCGCGCGCTCGGCAAAAACAGTCTTTCGGGCCTGCACCTCGCGCTTCAGGGCGCAGGCAGCGTGGCCGGCGGCGTGGCCCGGCTCGCCGCCGCCGACGGCGCGCGGCTGTCGATTGCCGATGTCGATGCTCCGCGAGCGCGTCAACTTGCCGACGATACGGGCGGGACCGTGGTCGCGACCGATGCGATCCTCGGGCTCGAAGCCGACGTGATCAGCCCATGCGCGCTAGGCGCGATCCTGACCGAGCGGAGCATCGCGGCGCTCAATGCGCCAATCGTCGCCGGGGGGGCCAACAATCAGCTTGCCACTCCAGCCGATGGCGCGCGGATCGCGGCGCGCGGCGTCCTCTACGCGCCCGATTATGTCATCAACGCCGGCGGGATCATCAATGTCTCGACGGAATATGTCGGCGACGGCGACTCCAGCCTGGTTCGCCGGCGGATCGATGCCATTCCCGACCGGCTCGAGGCGATCTGGGCCGAAGCCGCCGCGAGCGACAGCGATCCCGCCGCGATCGCCGATGCGATGGCGCAGAAATTGATCGGGCGCGGCTGAACGCTTGCTCCTGCGCGCGCTCGCAATGATCCATGCGACCGGCTAAGGCCCGCTCAGCCATGCATGCCTTCGCCAACCCCGCACGTTTCCTCAAGATTGCGCGGCCCGCCACGGGGGGTCTGCTTGCGCTCGGGTTGGTGTTCGTCACGGCGGGGATCGTGGGCGGGCTGTGGATCACGCCACCCGACTATCTGCAGGGTGAAACCGTGCGAATCCTCTACATTCACGTCGCCGCCGCATGGCTCGGCATGGCCGGATGGGGCGTGATCGCCGCCGCCTCGCTCAGCCAGATCGTGTGGCGCCATCCGCTCGCCGCCGTCGCGGGGCGAGCGGTCGCCGTCCCTGGCGCGATCTTCGCCGCTCTGTGCCTCGCCACCGGATCGATTTGGGGCCGCCCGACGTGGGGCACGTGGTGGGAATGGGATGGCCGGCTGACCTCGATGCTGATCCTGTTGTTTCTTTACCTGGGCTATATCGGGCTTGCCGCGGCGGAGCGCGAGCGCGGCGGGGAAGGTCGCACTGCGGCGCTGTTCGGGCTGGTCGGCGCGGTCAATCTGCCGATCATCCATTATTCGGTGCTGTGGTGGCGCACGCTTCATCAGGGCCAGTCGATCTCGCTCACCGGCGGATCGACGATCGCGCCCGAACTGCTGTGGCCGCTGCCCTTGACCGTGCTCGGGTTTACCGCCTTGTTCGCCGCAGTCACCCTGATGCGGATGCGCACCGATCTGGCGCTGTCGCGGCGCGAGGCACGGCTGCGTCGGAGCGCGGCCGAATGAACCAGTGGACCTATGTCATCGCCGCTTATGCGCTGGTCGTCCTCGCCACGCTGGGCCTGGTCATCGCCAGCTGGACGGCCATGCGCCGCGCGGAGGCTGATGCCGCCGCCGTGCCGCGCCAATGATGGTGCGGCCCAAACACCAGCGGCTGATCCTCGCTAGTCTGGCGCTGCTGGCCTTGCTGGGCGCCGCGCTTCTCGCGATGTGGGGCCTGAGCGATCGCGCGGCCTATTTCGTCACGCCGAGCGACATTGCCGCGGGCAAGGCGGCGCGGGGCACGGCGATCCGACTCGGCGGAATGGTCGAGAAGGGCTCGCTCGTCCGCGCCCCCGATGGGGTGACGATCCACTTCACCGTCAGTGATCTGCGCAAGACCGTCCGCGTCGGCTTTCGCGGCATCACTCCCGACCTGTTCCGGGAAGGCAGCGGCGTCGTTGCCGAAGGACGGATGGTCGGCGCCACTTTCGTTGCCAACTCGATCCTTGCCAAGCATGACGAGCGCTACATGCCGCCGCAGATGGCGGGCGTGGCAATGCGCAAGTGATTGCCGAGGCGGGGCTGGCAGCGCTGTGGCTCGCGGCGGCCCTGGCGGCGTTTCAACTCGCGCTGGCGCTGGGGGCGGGCGGGCAACAGGGGCGCCGGATCGCTTCGATCCGCGCACTTGCCGCAGCCCAGGCGCTGCTGACGCTTGCCGCCTTCGCCGCGCTGATCGTGCTGTTCCTGCGGACCGACCTCAGCGTGGTGCTGGTCGTCGAGAACAGCCATGCCGACAAGCCGTGGCTGTACAAGTTTGCCGGCACGTGGGGCAATCATGAAGGCTCGATGCTGCTGTGGGTGACCGTCCTCGCGCTGGCCGGCGCGGTCGTCGCCTTGTTCGAACGCCAACTCGACGAACGAACGCTCAGCGCCAGCCTCGGCGCGCAGGCCGCGCTCGCGCTCGGCTTCTTCGCCTTTCTCCTGTTCGCCTCCAATCCGTTCGAGCGGCTTGCGCCCGCCGCCCCGTCCGGGCGCGGGCTCAATCCGTTGCTGCAGGATCCCGGGCTCGCCTTTCATCCGCCGACGCTTTACCTCGGCTATGTCGGGCTTTCGGTTGCCTTCAGCCTGGCGGTCGGCGCGCTCGTCACACGCCAGGTTGGGCCCGCGCTGGCGCGGGCGATGCGGCCGTGGGTGCTCGGCGCCTGGGTATTCCTGACGCTCGGCATCACCGCCGGCAGCTATTGGGCTTATTATGAGCTGGGCTGGGGCGGCTGGTGGTTCTGGGACCCGGTCGAGAATGCGTCGCTGATGCCGTGGCTCGCCGCGACCGCCTTGCTCCACAGTCTCAACGTGCTCGCCGCGCGCGGGGGGCTGCGGGCGTGGACGATGATGCTCGCGCTGGTTGCCTTTTCGATGTCGATGGTCGGCACCTTTCTCGTTCGCTCGGGTATCCTGACTTCGGTCCATGCCTTTGCCGTCGATCCGACCCGGGGAAGCTTCATCCTCGTCCTGCTGACAGTGTACATCGGCGCCGCGCTGACCCTGTTCGCGCTGCGCATCGCGACCGTCAGCGAAGGCGCGCCGTTCGATCCCGTCAGTCGCGAGGGCGCGCTGGTCGCCAACAATTTGTTGCTTTCGGTGATCCTCGGTATTGTCCTGGTCGGAACGCTCTATCCGTTGATTGCCGAGGCCGCGACCGGGGACAAATTGTCGGTCGGCCCGCCCTATTTCAACGCCACTGCGGGGCCGCTCGCCTTGATCCTGGCCGCGCTGATGATGATCGGCCCGCAACTGCGCTGGCGGCGCGACCGCGAGCCGCTCCTGCCACGCCTCGCGCCGGGGCTGGTAATCGCGCTCGCGATGCTTGTCGCAACCTATCTCCTTGCTCCGGGCATCGACTTGTTGCCGCGGCTTGGGCTGGCGCTCGGCGCGGGGCTAGTGCCGGCCAGCGTCATGCCGCTCGTCGGCCGCTCGCTGCGCCGGACCCCGCTTGCCATTTGGGGAATGTGCCTCGCCCACCTGGGCGTGGCGGTGGCGCTGATCGGAATGGCATCGGACAGCGCCTTTACCCGGGAGCGCCTGACCACGGCCGTCCCCGGGGAACAGATTGCGGTCGGTCCTTGGCTGGTCGAATTCGGCTCGATCATGCCCGTCGCGGGACCCAATTGGACCGCGATCGAGGTCAATCTGCGCGCCTCGCGCGGCGGCGGCGTAACGCTCCTCAAGCCGCAGAGCCGCTATTTCACGTCGCCCGTGACGACGACGAGCGAAGCCGCGATCGAAACCGACTGGAACGGCCAGCTCTACGCCGTGCTTGGGGCGCAGGATCCCGTCAGCGGGCGCTGGCAGATGCGCTTGTGGTGGAAGCCGTTCGTGACCCTGATTTGGCTCGGCGGAACGCTCATCGCGCTTGGCGGCCTGCTTGCCCTGTTCGGCCGCTGGTGGCGCGGATTCCGCACCCGGCGCCGCTTGGCGGAGACCGAATGGTGAGCCGCGCGCGTTTTCTCCCACTGATCGTCTTCGCCTTGCTCGTTGCCGCCGTCGCGTGGCGCCTCGCCACGCCCAAGGACGACCGCGTCGCCTCGAAGCTCGAGGGGCGGCGAGTGCCCGATTTCGTCCTCCCCGCCGCCGTTCCGGCCAAGCCCGGACTGGCCTCGGCCGACCTCGCCGCGGGCAAACCCCGCCTCCTCAACATCTTCGCCAGCTGGTGTGTGCCGTGCGTCGCCGAAGCGCCCGTGCTGCTCGAACTTCAGCGCCGCGGGGTGGCGATCGATGCCATCGCGATCCGCGACACGCCCGCCGATGTCGCCGCTTTCCTTGCCCGCAACGGCGACCCGTTCGACCGCATCGGCAGCGACACCATGAGCCAGGTGCAGATCGCGCTCGGCTCGTCGGGGGTGCCCGAAACCTTTGTCGTCGATGGTCGCGGCGTGATTCGCGCGCAGCATATCGGGCCGATCATGCCGGATGACGTCGCCGCCATCCTTGGCGCGATCGAGGCCTCGAAATGAGCATGGCCCGCATTACCGCCTGTCTGGCCGGGGCGTTGCTGTTGTACGCCGTCCCGCTCCACGCCGACAGCAACCTGCCGCCGGCGCACTGGGCCAACGAACAATTGCCCAATCCCGCGCAGGAAGCGTCGGCGTCGGCGCTGATGCAGGAAATTCGCTGCCTTGTGTGTCAGGGCCAGTCGGTCGCTGATTCGGATGCCGAGCTTGCCGGGGACATGCGGGCCTTGATCCGCCAGCGGATCGCGCGCGGCGAACGCCCCGAAGCCGTGCGCGCATGGCTTGTCGAACGCTATGGCGATTGGATCAGCTATCGCCCCTCGACCGCGCCGCTCAGCTGGCCGTTGTGGGCTACCCCCTTGATCTTGCTGGCGGTCGGCGGGTGGCTGCTGCGCGGTCGTTTCCGGAGGCGGCCGTGAGTGGCTTGCTCATCCTTGCGCTGATCCTCGCGGCGGCGCTCGCGGTGGTTTGGCTGTTCGGCTTGCGCGGCCCGATGCTGACCCTGACCGCCGCCGCGCTGATGCTGGGTGCGGCCGGTTATGCAGTGCAAGGCCGCCCCTGGCTTGGCGGCAGCCCCGACGGCTCGGCGGCCCACCGCGCACCCGTCCCTCTGACCGAGGCACGCAAGGCGTTGATGGGCCAATTCACCGCCGCCGACACGTGGATGACGATCGCCGAGGGCTTTGCCGCGCGCGGCCAGACCGAGGATGCCGTCGGGGTGATGAATTCGGCGATCCGCGCGCGCCCGACCGATTATGCAATGTGGGTCGGGCTCGGCAATGCCCTTGCCGATCACGCGCATACGCTTACGCCCGCCGCGCGCTTCGCTTTTTTGCGCGCCGCGCAGCTGGCGCCGGGTCATCCTGCCCCGCCGTTCTTCCTCGGGCTGGCCGAAGCGCGCTCGGGCCATCCGGACGAGGCGCTTCGGCTGTGGCGGCTGGTGCTTGCCACGGCTCCGGCCGACGCAAGCTGGCGTCCGCTGGTCGCCGATGCCGTGCTCGCGCTTGAACCGGATTAGGTGCCGCGCCCGGTTTCTTCCTGGAGCGCATCGATCGCCTTCGACGCGTCGGCCTTGTTCAATTCGGGATCGAACTGCTCGCCGGCTTCCTCGCTCAAGGTCTGCAGATAACTCGCCTGCGCTCCGGTCATCGGCTCGTCGCCCGTGACCCAATTGTCCGGATCCTTGACGGCATTGCCCGCCGGGTGCTGCTTGGGTTCCGCGCGATCCTGTTTCGTCGCCATTTGAATTGCCTTTCCAATCGGTTGGTCGGCTGTTCAAACTGAAATGTTCCCATTATGTTCCGATCAATCACACCGCGACGAAATCGAGGTCCAATGCCTCGGCCACGGCCTGGTGACGGATCTTGCCGCCCGAGACGTTGAGCCCATTGGCCAGATGCGGGTCTTCGGCCATCGCCGCTTCGGCCCCGAGCTTGGCCAGCCGGAGCGCGAATGGCAGAGTCGCATTGTTGAGCGCGAAGGCCGACGTACGCGCGACCGCGCCCGGCATGTTGGCGACGCAATAATGAATGATTCCGTCGACCGTGTAGACCGGGTCGGCATGGGTCGTGGCGTGGCTCGTCTCGAAGCAGCCGCCCTGGTCGATCGCGATGTCGACCAGCACCGATCCGCGCTTCATCGTCTTGAGCATGTCGCGCGTGACGAGCTTGGGCGCGGCGGCGCCGGGGACGAGCACCGCGCCGATTACCAGTTCAGCTTCCTGGACCGCCTGGGCAATCGCCGATTTCGAGGCAAAGGCGGTCTTGATCGTGCTCCCGAAGTGCATGTCGAGATCGGCCAGCCGGTCGTTGTTGATGTCATAGATGGTCACGTCGGCGCGCTGGCCGGTGGCCATTTGCGCGGCGTTGATGCCGGCCACGCCGCCGCCGAGGATCGCAACCTTGGCCGGCGCGACTCCGGGAACGCCACCGAGCAGGACACCGCGGCCGCCCTGTTCCTTTTCAAGATAATGCGCGCCGACCTGGATCGACATCCGGCCGGCGACTTCGCTCATCGGCTTGAGCAGCGGCAGCGCGCCCGAGCGGCTGGTCACGGTTTCGTAGGCGATGCAGGTTGCGCCGGACTTCATCAGCCCCTCGGCCTGCGGCTGGTCGGCGGCGAGGTGGAGATAAGTGAACAGCAAGTGACGCGGCTCGAGCATCGCGATCTCGCCTGGCTGGGGCTCCTTGACCTTCACGATCATGTCCGACTGCGCGAACACGTCGGCGGCGGTCGGAAGGATCGTGGCGCCAACCTTTTCATAGGCGCTGTCGGCAAAGTCGATGCCGTTGCCCGCCCTGGTCTCGACGAACACTTCATTCCCGGCGGCAATCAGTTCGGCGACCGAGGCCGGGGTCAAGCCGACACGGTATTCGTGATTCTTGATTTCTTTGGGCACTCCAACGCGCATTGCTCATCGCTCCAGATCGGGAAGGTTGGGGCGCTATAGACCCGACGCCGAGCGATTGCAGCGCCTTTTTGGCAATGCTAGATGAAGCGTGCCGCCTGCCCCGGGCGCGCTGAGGATATCCCACGGATGACCGCCACCGCGATCGGTGCTGACGAGCAGGGCAAGGAAACCGCCACGCCGGGGCATCCGCATGGCTCGCTCGCCAAGATGGCGGTCGGCGCGATCGGGATCGTGTTCGGCGATATCGGGACGTCGCCGATCTATGCCTTTCGCGAGACATTCTCCGGGCATCATACGCTGCGCCCCGACGCGCTTCACATCTACGGCGTTTTGAGCCTGATATTCTGGTCGATGATGATCATCGTGACGATCAAATATGTCTCGATCATCATGCGCGCCGACAATAAGGGCGAGGGGGGCAGTCTCGCTCTTCTCGCCTTGATCAATCGTTCGACCGGCAACGACAAGCGCAAATGGACCACCGGCATCGTCCTGCTCGGCGTGTTCGCGACCTCCTTATTCTACGGCGACAGCATGATCACCCCGGCGATCTCGGTCCTGTCGGCGGTCGAGGGGCTGACCACCGTCAGTCCGTTGTTCGAGCCGTTCGTCATCCCGGCGGCAATTGTCATCCTGATCGGGCTGTTCGCGATCCAGGCGCGCGGCACGGCCAAAGTCGGGCTGTTGTTCGGCCCGGTCATGCTATTCTACTTCGGCACCATTGCGGTGCTCGGGCTGATCCATATCGTCGATCATCCTTCCGTCATCTGGCAAATGCTCAACCCGTGGAATTCGATCGCTTTCTTCCTCGCCGCGCCGGTCCCCGGATTCATCGCGATGGGCTCGGTGGTCCTGGCGGTGACGGGGGCCGAGGCGCTTTATTCTGACATGGGGCATTTCGGGCGCAACCCGATCCGCGTGTCGTGGATCTTCTTCGTCATGCCGTGTCTTTTGCTCAACTACATGGGGCAGGGGGCGATGCTGCTCGCGGTCGATCCGGCGCAGGCGATCGAGACGGTCAAGAACCCGTTTTTCCTGCTCGCTCCCGAGATGCTCCGCCTGCCGTTGGTCATCCTCGCCACCTTCGCCACCATTATCGCCAGCCAGGCGGTAATTTCGGGCGCCTTTTCGGTCACTCAACAGGCGATCCAGCTCGGCTTCATCCCGCGGCTTCACATCACGCACACCAGCGAGCATGCCGCGGGGCAGATCTATATCCCGGTGATCAACTGGGCGCTGATGATCGCGGTGATCATGCTCGTGCTCAATTTCCGCAGCTCGACCAATCTCGCCGCCGCTTATGGCATTGCGGTGACCGGAGCGATGCTGCTCGACGGGATGCTGATCGCGGTCGGCGCTGCTGGCGGTGTTTTTCACCGTCGATCTGCTCTACTTCGGGGCCAATCTGTTGAAAGTGCCCGTCGGCGGCTGGTTCCCGCTGCTGATCGGGGTGATCGCCTTCACCATGCTGACCACCTGGTCGCGCGGGCGGCGGCTGATGATCATCCGCATGAACGAACAGAGCCTGCCGATCGAGGTGTTCATCAAGTCCGCTGCGGCAAGCGCGGTGCGGGTGTCGGGGACGGCGGTGTATATGACCAGTTCGACCAGCGGGGTGCCTCACGCGCTGCTCCACAACCTCAAGCACAACAAGGTGCTTCATGACCGCGTCATGCTGCTGACGGTGCGGATCGAGGATGTACCCTACGTGTTGGAAGCCAAGCGCAGCACGATCGACGATTACGGCCAGGGATTCTTTCGCATTCTAATCCGATACGGCTTCATGGAGGACATCGACGTCCCCGCCGCGCTCGCCAAACTGGAAGGCTGCGGCGCGGCGTGCCGGATGATGGACACCAGCTTCTTCCTCGCGCGGCAGACGCTGATCGCCTCCTCGCGCCCGGGGATGGCGATCTGGCGCGAAAAACTGTTTGCGTGGATGCTTCGCAACGCCGAAAGCGCGATGCTGTTCTTCAAGCTTCCCACCAACCGCGTCGTGGAACTTGGCAGCCAAGTCGAGATTTAGGACCTGGGCTGCCCGAGCGCCTTGCATATTGATTTGGAACCTCGATGACCGAACCTGCTGGCGCGACGAGCGATCCGGGCGTGACCGACGATCATGGGATCGTCCACCACGGATCGACCAAGGCGCTCGCGTTCGGCGCGGTCGGAGTGGTTTATGGCGATATCGGCACCAGTCCGCTTTATGCGATGAAGGAAGTGTTCGTCGGGCACCATCCGCTCAACGTCGATCAACTTCACATCTTCGGCGCGATGAGCCTCATCTTCTGGTCGCTGATGCTGATCGTTACGATCAAATATGTCGCGCTCATCCTGCGCGCCGACAATAAGGGCGAGGGCGGCAGCCTCGCTCTGCTCGCGCTGATCCAGCGCAGCACCGGCGGCAGCCGGTGGAGCGCGGGGCTGGTCATGCTCGGGATCGCGGCGACGGCCCTGTTCTTCGGCGACGCGATGATCACCCCGGCGATTTCGGTGCTGTCGGCGGTCGAGGGATTGACCACCGTCAGCTCGACCCTGACCCCGCTGGTTCTGCCGATCTCGATCGCGGTGCTGGTCGGTCTGTTCGTCATCCAGAGCCGCGGCACCGACACGATCGGCAAATTGTTCGGTCCGGTGATGACGGTGTACTTCCTCGTCATCGCCGTTCTTGGCGTCCTTCAGATCGCGCAGAACCCCTCGGTCCTGACCGCGCTCAACCCGCTGTGGGCGGTGCGCTTTTTCGTCGACGATCCGTTGCTCGCCTTTCTTGCACTGGGATCGGTCGTGCTTTCGGTCACCGGGGCCGAGGCGCTCTATGCCGACATGGGGCATTTCGGCCGCCGCCCGATCACCATCGCCTGGATCTGGCTCGTCTTCCCCGCCTTGCTGCTCAACTATCTGGGCCAGAGCGCGCTGATGCTGCGGGTACCCGATGCCGCGCAAAATCCTTTCTATATGATGGCCGGCGAAGGCCTGCGCCTGCCGCTCGTCATTCTCGCCACGCTGGCCACGATCATCGCCAGCCAGGCGGTCATCACCGGCGCCTATTCGGTGATCCAGCAGGCGATCCAGCTCGGCCTCATCCCGCGCCTGCGGATCGAGCATACCAGCGAAAAGGCCGCCGGGCAGATCTATGTCCCGTCGGTCAATTGGCTGCTGATGATCCTCGTCATCCTGCTCGTCCTCGGCTTTCGCGAAAGCAGCAACCTCGCCGCGGCGTACGGCATCGCGGTTACGGGCACGATGTTCATCACGGCGGTCATGCTCGGAGTTCTCGCGCGACGCGCGTGGGGGTGGTCCAAGGGGTTGATCGTGCTCGTCATCGGCACCTTTTTGCTGATCGACGGGCTCTATTTCGCATCGAACCTGACCAAGGTTCCTGATGGCGGCTGGTTCCCGCTGCTGATCGGCGCGATCGCCTTTACCATGCTCACGACCTGGGCGCGGGGGCGCAAGCTGGTCATGCAGCGCCTCAACGAAGCGAGCATGCCAATCCATGTGTTCATCAAGTCGGCCGCCAAAAGCGCGCGGCGCGTTCCCCTGACGGCGGTGTTCATGACCAGCGCGCGCGACGGCGTGCCCCCCGCTTTGCTCCACAACCTGAAGCATAATATGGTGCTCCACGAGCGCAATATCCTGCTCACGGTCAAGATCGAGCCGGTGCCGCACGTCGATCCCGCCAAGCGATCGACGACCGAGGATCTCGGCGAAGGGTTTCATCGGGTAACGCTCCACTACGGTTTCATGGAGGAAGTCGATGTGCCAGCGGCTTTGGCTTCGATCGAAAGCTGCGGCGGCAAATATGAACCGATGAAGACCAGTTTCTTCCTCTCCCGCCAGACCTTGCTTGTCACCGCGCGCCCGGGGATGTGGATCTGGCGCGAGAAATTGTTCGCCTGGATGCTGCGCAACGCCGAAAGCGCGATGGAGTTCTTCAAGCTGCCGACCAATCGCGTGGTCGAGCTTGGCAGCCAGCTTGAAATCTAGCGCATGATCCAATCGATCGCGACCTGGGTTGCCCCGATCGCCACCACGATCGCCGCGCTGATGACGGCATCCAACCTCGGCAGCCGCGTGACGGGATATGGGTTCATCGTCTTCACCGTCGGATCGCTGGCGTGGCTCGCGCTCGGCCTATCAACCGGGCAGGCCAATCTGTTGTGGCAGAACGTCGCCCTGACCGCCTTGAACCTGTTCGGCATCTGGCGCTGGCTCGGGCGCCAGGCGGCGATCGAGAAGGGCGGAGCAGCGGCTCAGGACCGAAGCGCCGAGCTGCCGGGCGAAACCCTGTTTCCGGCCTCCTTGCTGACCAATGCCAAGCTGGTCGGGGCAGGGGGCGCCGAGCTTGGCGTGAGCGTCGAGGCGATGCTCGGTTGCCGCACCGGCCGCCCATCCTATCTGGTGATCGCTCAAGGCGGTGTCGGTGGAGTGGGCGAAACCTTGCGCCGGGTCGAATGGCGCGATGCCCGGGTCGATGGCGACCAGCTCGTCACCACGCACGATGGCGCGGATTTTGCACGATGCGTTGAACTGACCAAGGACCAATGGCCGGGCCGCTGATCGTCACCGCGCTGCTTGGCGCGGTCGACCAAGCCGCGTTCGATCGGCTGCGCACCGCGCATTTCCCGCCCGAGCGCAATCATCTCGCGGCGCACCTGACGTTATTTCACGCCATCCCGCCCCAGCTCGAGCCCGAGCTTCGTCAGCGCCTCGCCGCGCTCGCCGCTGAACTGCCACAGCCTCGCGCCACCGTCGCCGGGCTGATGAACCTCGGCGGCGGGACCGCGTTTCGGATCGTCTCGGACGATCTCGACGCGATCCGCGCCGATCTCGCCGCTGGTCTGCATGGCTCGCTCACCCAGCAGGACTGTCATGGCTGGCGTCCACACATCACCGTCCAGAACAAGGTTGCGGCGAACGAGGCGCGCGCGCTGATGTCCTTCCTCGAAGGCGACTTCGCGCCGCGTCCGTTGTCGGTGATCGGCCTCGCTTACGATCATTATGCGGGTGGCCCGTGGCTTCCGGGCCGGCGCTATCCGTTTCGCGGGCGCTAGCTGAGGTCGCCGATGCCGTCGCAGCTGATTTCGAACGCCGCCATCCCGGCCTCGAGCACCGACGCCAGCATCGGCATGTCCATCAGTTCGCCGACGACATTGGTTTCCTGACCCGCTTCCTCGATGGCCTCGTCCCATTCGGCGGCCTCATAGGTGCCTTGCCCGACCCAGCAGAACGCCAGAACCTCGGCCAATTGATCCTCGGCCAGGTCGTCGAACGCCGCGGTCAATTCTTCCTCGACCCCGCTGTTCATCTCGTCGTCGAGCACCGACAGCGCCTCGCCGTCCTCGCCATCGACATTCTCCGGGGCTTCGCCACCGTCATAGTCGGTCGGTGTCTGCGCTTCATATTCGCGCGCCCGCAGGATGATGCGGCACAGAGTTTCGATCGGCGTTGCGGGGTCCATGGTCTTCTCCAAATTCGTCTCGCTCAACGAGGGGGTAAGGCGCCGGTTCCGCTTCGGCGATCGCGTTGACGCGAACATTGCGCTTGCCTATAGGCTCGCCGCGCGTCCCCGCCGTGGGGCAGCCTATGATGAGTTGGCGGGCAGCGTGACCGCCAGCCTATTGGGGCGGAGTAGCTCAGCTGGTTAGAGCAGCGGAATCATAATCCGCGTGTCGGGGGTTCAAGTCCCTCCTCCGCTACCATTCATCACCCGTCCGTAAGCACCCAATTGATTCGTTTCGTTATGGGGTCGGAGACGGCGTCGCCAGCGGCGACCGGCGCTGCACCATGCGGCCGGGCTTTGCACGATCGCCATCGAGACGGTCATCGCGTCCATCCCCCAGCCGCTCGGCGACGGATCATGGCCAAGCATCGCGGATTGAACAGCGGCGGGACACTTTCGCGTCGGCGCTGGTTGCATCGGACATGGCTTCGTCCGCGCACTCCCCATCGATCCCGCCGTTCGCGCCGATGGAGGCGTTGCTGGTCGACTCGCTGCCAAGCGGGGAGGGGTGGCAATATGAGCCGAAATGGGATGGCTTCCGCTGCGTCGTCGTGCGGGAAGGCGGCGAGACCGCCTTATGGTCCAAATCGGGCAAGCCCCTCGGGCGCTATTTCCCCGAAATTGTCGCGCTGTTCGCCCGGCTGTCGACGAAACGCTTCACGATCGATGGCGAATTGCTGATCGAAACCGCGGGTGCAATCTCGTTCGATGCGCTTCAGGCGCGGCTTCATCCCGCCGCCAGCCGGGTCGCGCGCTTGAGCAAGGAAACACCGGCATTGTTCATGGCCTTCGATTGCCTCTGCGATGACGCCACCATGTTGCGCGGGGTACCGCTCGTGGAACGCCGGGGGGCGCTCGAGGCATTCGTCGCGCGGGAGGCCGAGCCTTCGCTGCTGCTTTCCCCCGCCACGACCGATCCCGACCGCGCTGCCGACTGGCTCGAGCGGAGCGGGGGTGCGCTTGACGGCGTGATCGCCAAAGCGCTCGATCAGCCGTATCGATCGGGCGAACGCGCGATGCTCAAGGTCAAGGTCCTGCGCACCGCCGACTGCGTCATCGGCGGGTTCCGGCTCGACCGCGGCGGAAAGCATGTCGCCTCGCTCCTGCTCGGCCTGTATGGGGACGACGGCAAGCTCAACCATGTCGGCTTCACTTCGTCGATCGGTGCCGCCGATCGCGCGGCATGGACCAAGGAACTGACCGCCATCGCGGGTGGAGCCGGCTTTTCCGGCAAGGCACCTGGAGGGCCAAGCCGATGGACCACGGATCGTTCGGCCGATTGGCAGCCGGTCGCGCCGACGTTGGTTATCGAGGTGCGATATGACCAGGTGACCGGCGATCGTTTCCGCCACGGCACACGCCTGCTTCGCCGCCGGCCCGACAAGGCGCCACGCCAATGCACGATGAGCCAGCTCGATCATCCGCTGACCCCCGATCAGGTAGCGCAACTGCTCAAGCGGTGATGCGCCGGGCCGAATGCAAAAGCGCCCGGACCGTTGCCAGCCCGGGCGCCCTTGCGTGACGATTGCTCGTCAGCCCCCTTGGAAAGCGCGCCACATGGCCCCTGACCAAGTCGCATCCTCCCCGAACCTTCAGCCGTTGCGGCGATAAGCTCGAATTCGCAGGCTAACCGCGCTTTGGCCCGAGAGTCATCTTAATTGGGCGCTGTAGGCACAGTTTGCGTGTCCTTGTGTCCGGCATGCAACAGCGCTCGGGCATTTGCCTAATGTCGGTGGCTTGCCTAGAGGACGCCAACGCCCACCAGAAGGTTTCCCCCTTGCGCCTGTCGAACAGCTTCCTCCCGGTGATGAAGGACAGCCCGTCCGACGCCCAGATCGTTAGCCACAAGCTGATGCTTCGCGCCGGGCTGGTCCGCCAGACCGCGGCGGGGATCTACGCCTGGCTCCCCGCGGGCCTGCGCGTGCTGCGCAAGATCGAGCAGATCGTGCGCGAGGAGCAGGACCGCGCCGGGGCGATCGAGATGCTGATGCCGACGCTGCAGTCGGCCGATCTGTGGCGCCAGTCGGGGCGCTACGACGCTTATGGTCCCGAGATGCTGCGCATCACCGATCGCCACAAGCGCGAGATGCTGTTCGGGCCGACCAACGAGGAAATGATCACCGCGCTGTTTCGCGACGACGTCAAGTCCTACCGCGACCTGCCGCGCACGCTCTATCACATCCAGTGGAAATTCCGCGACGAGGTCCGCCCGCGCTTCGGAGTCATGCGCGGGCGCGAATTCCTGATGAAGGACGCTTATTCGTTCGATCTCGACGAGGCGGGCGCGCGCAACAGTTATTACACGCAGATGCTGGCCTATCTGCGGACCTTCCAGCGGCTGGGTATTCGCGCCGTGCCGATGAAAGCCGCGAGCGGGCCGATCGGCGGCGACCTCAGCCACGAATTCATCGTCCTCGCCCCGACCGGCGAAAGCGAAGTGTTCTACGACGCGGCGTTCGAGGAATTCGACTGGGCGCAGTCGGATCTCGCCTACGACGACCCCGCCGGGCTCGAGACCTTGTTCGAACAGGTCAGCACGACCTACGCCGCCACCGACGAAACCCACGACGAAGCGCGCTGGTCCGAGGTCGCCGAAGACCGCCGCCGCACCGGGCGCGGGATCGAGGTCGGGCACATCTTCTCGTTCGGCGATAAATATTCGGCCGCGATGGAGCTCAAGGTCTCGGGGAAGGACGGCACCCCTGTCACCCCGATGATGGGCAGCTACGGGATCGGCGTCAGCCGCCTGGTCGGCGCGATCATCGAGGCGAGCCATGACGACAAGGGGATCGTGTGGCCCGACGCGGTCGCGCCGTGGACCGTCGGGCTGGTGACGATGCGCGGCGACGACCCCGCCAGCATCGCCGCCGCCGACGAGATCTACGCTCGGCTGACCGCGGCCGGGGTCGAGACGCTGTACGACGACCGCGACGAACGCGGCGGGGTCAAGTTGGGGTCGATGGATCTGATCGGGCTGCCGTGGCAGCTGGTCATCGGCCCGCGCGGGCTGGCCGCGGGAACGGTCGAACTCAAGCACCGCCGCAGCGGCGAAAAGCAGGAATTGTTCATCGCCGGCGCACTGGCGAAGCTCACCGCATGATCCTCAACCGCTACGAACGGATGATCGCGCGGCGTTACCTGTTGCCGGGCAAGGGCGAGGGGTTCATCTTCGTCGTCGCCGGGTTCAGCGTCGGGGCGGTCGCGCTCGGGGTCGCGGCGCTGATCATCGTCATGTCGGTGATGAACGGGTTTCGCGCCGAGATGTTCGACAAGATCGTCGGGCTCAACGGCCATGCTTTGGTCAATGGCTATGATGGGCGGCTGAGCGACTGGCAGACGATCGCCGCGCGCGCCCGCGCCATGCCCCATGTCGAGTCGGCGATCCCGCTGATCGAACAGCCGCTGATGGCGAGCGCCAATGGTCGCGTCGAGGGCGTGCTGGTGCGCGGCAACCGCGTCGCCGATATCCGCGCCAATCCCGTCCTCAACGGCAATGTGAAGGCCGGCGACCTGCGCTCGCTGACCCCCGGCAGCGGCAAGATCGCGATCGGCTCGCGGCTCGCCGAGACGCTCGGCGCCTTTCCCGGCTCGGAAATCTCGCTGATCAGTCCCGAGGGCCGTGCGACCCCCATCGGCACCGTCCCGCGGATCGTCACCTACACCGTCGGCGCGGTGTTCGAGGTCGGCATCTTCCAGTATGACGAGCAATATATCATCATGCCGATGGAGGATGCGCAGTCGCTGACGATGCTCGGCGACGATGTCGGGATGGTCGAGATCCAGGTCGACAATCCCGACAAGGTCGGGCCGATCCTCGCCCCCTTGCAGACCGTCGTCCGCGGCCACGGCATCATCGTCGACTGGCGGCAGATGAACTCGGCGCTGTTCGAGGCGCTCGAGGTCGAACGCATCGCGATGTTCGTCGTATTGTGTATCATCATCCTCGTCGCCGCGTTCAACATCGCCAGCTCGCTGATCATGCTGGTCCGCGCCAAGACGCGCGACATCGCCATCCTCCGCACGATGGGGGCGAGCCGCACCGCGATGACCAAGATCTTCATGACCGTCGGCCTGACCATCGGCGCGATCGGGATCGTCACCGGGGCGATCCTCGGCGCGCTGTTCCTGTTCTTCCGCCAGGGGGTGGTCAACGTCATCCAGCTCCTCACCGGGCAGAATCTGTGGGATCCCTCGGTCCGCTTCCTCAGCGAATTGCCGTCGAAGACCGATCCGGTCGAGGTCGCCGCGATCATCCTCGTCACGCTGGTGCTGACCTTCTTCGCGACGCTGTTCCCGTCGCGGCGGGCGGCGGCGACCGATCCGGTCCAGGTGCTGCGCTATGAGTGATCCCGTCCTCGACATCCGCGGGCTCAAGCGCTCGTTCACGCAAGGGGACGTCACCATCCACGTCCTGCGCGGGGTCGACCTCGCGATCATGCCGGGCGAGATCGTCGCTTTGCTCGGGCCGTCGGGGTCGGGCAAGTCGACCTTGTTGCAGGCGGTCGGGCTGCTCGAGGGCGGGTTCGAGGGCTCGATCCGCATCGCCGGGGAGGACGCGTCGGCGCTCGACACCGACGGCCGCACCGTGCTGCGCCGCGACGCATTGGGCTTCGTCTATCAATTCCATCATCTGCTGCCCGATTTCGACGCGCGCGAGAATGTCATGCTGCCGCAGATGATCCGCGGCGCGACCAGGGCCGAAGCGATCGCGCGCGCCGACAGCCTGCTCTCGACGCTGGGCCTGGCCGAGCGCCTCGACCACCGTCCGGCCAAGCTCTCGGGCGGCGAGCAGCAGCGCGTCGCGGTCGCCCGCGCGCTTGCCAACCGTCCGCCGTTGGTGCTGGCCGACGAGCCGACCGGCAACCTCGACGAGGCGACCAGCGACCGCGTGTTCGCCGAATTCTTGCACCTCGTCCGCGGCGAAGGCAGCGCTGCGCTCGTCGCGACCCACAACGAGCGCCTCGCCGCCCGCATGGACCGCGTCGTCCGTCTCCACGAAGGATTGCTCGGATGACCGTCATTACGAGGAGCGCAGCGACGCGGTTGTCCAGAGCCACGAGATTGGCGCCACCCGGCGCGATGGCGATGACTTCGCCTCAGGTGCGCGCAGTGGCGCAACGACTCGCCCTGGCCCTTTTTTGAAACCCCGCGCGTTGCACGGCGCATGCGCAAATCTATCATCCTTATCGCCGCCACGCTTGTCACGGTCGCCTGCGGGCCGAAAAACAAGGACAAGTTGGGGGACAATGACCTTGCTACCGTCACTCCCGGCGAGGCGCAGGACCCCGACCTGCGATGCAATGCCCAAGTCGTCCAGGATGAGGTCAAGCGCCAATTGTTTGCCCGCGCGGCCGACATTCGCGGATCCAACCGCGACAATTATGAGCGGATCGCCGGCTTCGCGATTCTTCAGCTGGACGGCGCGGCCCCGCTCGCGCCCGTGCCTGCGACCGAGCAGATCGACTGCCGCGGCCACGCCACGTTGCGCCTCCCGGCCGGGCTCAAGGCGGTCGGCGGGCGGATCGCGCTGGGCGGCGACGTCGGCTATACCATCGCGCCCGGCCGCGGCGGAGCGGTCATGCTCGGCCAGTCCGATGCCATTGTCACCCCGCTTGCGACCCTGACCCAGAATCGGGCCGATGGTCCTGTCGCGGCACCTGCGTCGGGTTCGGCCGACAGCGTCGGCTCTTCGTCGTCGCTGCCGCCGCCGTCGCAGCCAGCGCCGGCACCGCGTCCCATCCCCACTCCGGCTCCGCGTCCGCGAGCGATCCCCGCGCCCAGCGGCGGCGGTGTAGCGCGCCCGAGCTATGATTGCCGCCGCGCCCGCACGCCAAGCGAACGCGCGGTGTGCGCCGATTCCTCGCTCTCCGCGCTCGACCGGCGCATGGCGGGCCGTTATGTCAACGCCATCGCCGCGGCCGATCCCGAACAGAATCAGTTGCTCCACACCACGCGCGACCGCTTCCTCGGTTATCGCGAGCGCTGCCGCTCGGACAACGCCTGTATCGCGAACGTCTATCGCGGTCGTCTGCGCGAAATCGACGACATCATGACCGGGCGGTGGCGCGGCGGGCAGTGACCGGGCCTGCGGATAGTTGGGGATAAGGTCGATCGCGCGACTGGCGAAAGCGGGTGCGCATCGCCATAGTCGAGGCATGGCCCCTTACGTCCCGTTGCGCGTCTTTTCCTGCTTCACGATGCTCGAGGGCGCAATCGAGCCCAAGGCAATCGCCAAGCATGCCGCGCGGCTCGGTTTTCCTGCCGCCGCCTTGGTCGATCGCAACGGGCTCTACGCCGCCATGCCGTTCGGCGATGCGTGTTTCGGCGAAGGGGTGCAGCCGATCATCGGCGCCCTGCTCGGGGTCGCGCGCCCGGCCGACATCGGCCCCAACGGGGTGCTCGACTGGCTCGTCCTGCTCGCCCAGGACGAAACCGGCTACGACAATCTGTGTCGCCTCGTGTCCGCCGCGCACCTCGATCGTCCAATCACCGAAGAGCCCCATATCGCCTTCGCCGAGCTCGCTGGCCAGGTCGATGGCCTTATCGCGCTCAGTGCAGGCGGGGAGGGCGCGATCGCCCGTCTGTTCGCCGATGGCCAGGACGCCAAGGCCAGAGCCTACGCGACGCACCTCAAGGCGCTGTTCGGCGATCGGCTGTATATCGAAGTGTCGCGCCGCGGGAATGCCGTCGAGGAGCAAGCGGAGGCGCGCCTGATCGACCTTGCGTTCGCGCTCGACCTGCCGCTCGTCGCGACCAATCCCGCGCATTATGCCGAACCCCATTTCCACGCCGCGCATGACGCCATGCTATGCATCGCCGCCTCGACCTATGTCGACAATGCGGAGCGTACGCGCAGTTCGCCCGACGCCTGGCTCAAACCTGCGGCCGACATGGAAAATCTGTTCGCCGATCTCCCCGAAGCGATTGCCAACACCGCCGTTGTCGCCCAGCGCTGCGCCGTCGTCGCCCCCAAGCGCAAGCCGATCCTGCCGCGGCTCAGCGACGACGAGGACCAGACGCTGCGGCGGGCAGCGAGCGCCGGGCTCGAGGCACGCATCGCCTTCCTGACCAAACAAAAACCGTTCGTGTCGAGCGAAGTCGAGAGAGCTCGCGCGCCGCAAGAACGTCCCTCGACTTCGCTCGGGACGAACGGGGAGGGGCCGGGCGCCGCAAACGAAGAAGGGGATGGCTTCGACCATTACCGGACCCGTCTCGAGTTCGAGCTCGACGTCATCACCCGGATGGGGTTTGCCGGCTACTTCCTGATCGTCGCCGACTTCATCAAATGGGCCAAGACCAACGACATCCCCGTCGGCCCGGGCCGCGGGTCGGGCGCGGGCAGCATCGTCGCCTGGTCCTTGCTGATCACCGACCTCGACCCGATCGCGCTCGACCTTTTGTTTGAACGCTTCCTCAACCCCGAGCGCGTGTCGATGCCCGACTTCGACATCGATTTCTGTGAAACCCACCGCGACAAGGTCATCACCTACGTCCAGCAGAAATACGGTCGCGACCGTGTCGCGCAGATCATCACTTTCGGGCGGCTGAAGGCGCGCGCGGTGCTCAAGGACACCGGGCGCGTGCTCCAGATGAGCTACGGCCAGGTCGATCGCCTCGCCAAATTGATCCCCAACCTCCCCGCCGACCCGTGGGACCTCCCGCGCGCCTTGAACGGGGTGAGCGAGCTCCACTCCGAATATAAGAATGACGAAGGCGTGCGCCGCCTTCTCGACCTCGCGATGAAGCTCGAGGGCCTCCCGCGCCACAGCTCGACCCACGCCGCCGGGGTCGTCATCGGCGACCGCCCGCTGAGCGAGCTCGTCCCGCTCTACCGCGACCCGCGCTCGGACATGCCCGTCACCCAGTTCGACATGAAATACGTGGCGGCGGGGCTGGTGAAGTTCGATTTCCTTGGGCTCAAGACGCTGTCGGTGCTCAAGGAAGGCCAGCGGCTACTCAAGCTCCAGGGCATCGAAGTCGATTACACCACGCTCGCATGGGACGATGCCAAGGTTTACGAACTGCTTCAGCGCGGCGACACCGTCGGGGTGTTTCAGCTCGAATCCGAAGGGATGCGGCGCACACTGGCGGCGGTCCGCCCGACCGCGTTCGGCGACATCATCGCGCTCGTCGCGCTCTACCGCCCCGGCCCGATGGACAATATTCCGATGTTCGGCGACCGCAAGAATGGCCGCGCCGAGCTTGCTTACCCGCACCCGATGCTGGAGGGCGTCCTCAAGGAAACCTACGGGGTCATCGTCTATCAGGAACAGGTCATGCAGGCCGCGCAAGTGCTTGCCGGCTACAGCCTGGGCGAGGCCGACTTGCTGCGCCGAGCGATGGGCAAGAAGATCCAGTCCGAGATGAACGAGCAGCGCCAGCGCTTTGTCACGGGCGCGGCAAAGAACGACATCGCCGCCGGCAAGGCAAACGACCTCTTCGACTTGATCGACAAATTCGCCGGCTATGGCTTCAACAAGAGTCACGCCGCCGCTTACGCGCTGGTCGCCTATCACACCGCCTGGCTCAAGGCGCACCATCCCGCCGCTTTTTTCGCCGCCTCGATGAGCTTCGACACGGGCCAGACCGACAAGCTGGCTTTGTTCGTTGAGGACATCCGCCGCTCGGGGCTCCAATGCCTGCCGCCCTGCGTCAACCACAGCGAAGCGGCCTTTTCGGTCGAGGATGGAAAGGTGCGCTACGCCCTTGGCGCGCTCAAGAACGTCGGCGAAAAGGCAATGGAATCGCTCGTCGCCGAGCGCCGGGCCAATGGCGCCTTCAACAACCTCGACGATTTCGCCGCGCGGATCGACCCCAAATTGCTCAACCGCCGCCAGCTCGAAAGCCTCGCGGCCGCGGGCGCGTTCGACGAACTCGAACCCAACCGCGCCGCGGTGTTCGCCTCGGCCGAGACCTTGCTCGCTCACGCCGCCTCGGCCCATGACCAGCGCACCAGCGGCCAGCACGGGCTGTTCGGCGGGGGCGGGGGGGCCAACGACATCGCCCCGATCCGCCTTGCGCGCGATGTCCATTGGCGCCTCGCCGAGCGGATGACCGCCGAACGCGACGCCTTTGGTTTCTATTTTTCGGCTCACCCGGTCGATAGTCAGCGTCACTTGCTCGCCGCGCACAAGGTCAAGTCGCTCGCCGAACTGTCCGCGATCCGCGCCCCGGCCGATGGCGGCCGCAGCCAGACGATGATGGCGGGGATGGTCGAAAGCGTCCGCTGGCGGACCTCGGCCAAGGGGCGGCGCTACATGATGGCAACGATCTCCGATCCCTCGGGGCAATATGAAGCGACCGCGTTCGACGACGAGCCCAGCGCCGAGCTCGAGGCCGCGGCCAAGGCCGGCGGCTGCGGCCTGATGACCGTCGAACTCGACCGCCGCCCGGGCGAAGACATTCCGCGCGTCACCATCAAGCGCTTCCAGCCGCTCGAAACCCTCGCCAAAAAGACCCGCCTCCAGCTCGACCTGACGATCGCAGACGCCAGCGCCATCCCGGCGCTCGCTCGCGAGCTTCAGCGGGGCGGCAGTGGGATCGTGCGCGTCACGGTCGCGGTCGCCGCCGGCGAGGCGAGCTTGCTGCTCGGGCGCGACTTCGCGCTCGACCCCGACATCGCCGCCAGGCTGACGCGGCTGCTCGGCGATGGTGCGGTCGTCCTCAGCGCCCAGGAAACGCCGAAGTTGGCGCTGGTGGGGTAAAATCCCTCTCCCCTTGGGAGAGGGAGGGAGGAGCGTCAGCGACGGAAGGGTGAGGGTGATCCCCTCAAGGCCGTCACCCTCACACCGCTCGCCTGCGCCGAGTCGCCCTCTCCCAGCGGGAGAGGGAAGGGGGTCAGCCCGCATTCTCCAATATGGGCTCGTCGGCCGGCGGGGGCTCAGCGGTTCCGGGTTCCTCGCGCACCGGCGGTTCGTCCGCTGGCGTCTCGCTCGCCGCCGGCTCGAGTCCGAAATCCTGCGGCGCCTCGACCGGGGTCTCGTCGACGCTCGGTGCGGGCGGGGGCGGGGTGGCGGTTTCATATTCGGCGCCGGGGACGGGGCGCGGGCGCTTCGATACCGGCGGCGCCTTGTTCACGGGCGCGCTCTGGCCAGCATAGACGCAGGCATCGAGCCCGTCGCGCCCGACAAGCCCGATCCGCGCCGCAATGCTGTTGCCATAGCGCCGCGTAAATCCCTTCGGCGCCACCGCCCCGCGCTGCTTGGGCAGGGGCAGGATCGCCGCGATCCGTGCCGCCTCGCTTGCGCTCATTGCGCTCGCGTCATGCCCGAAATAACGCTGTGAACCGGCATTGACGCCATAGGTCCCGATCCCCGTCTCGGCGAGGTTGAGGTAAACCTCCATGATCCGCCTCTTTCCCCACACATGTTCGATCAGGAAGGTGAACCACGCCTCGGCGCCCTTGCGGACGTAGCCGCCGCCTTGCCACAAAAAGGCGTTCTTGGCGGTCTGCTGGCTGATCGTCGATCCGCCGCGGATCCGCCCGCCCGATGCGTTGCGCTTGACCGCATCCTGGATCGCGTCGAAGTCGAACCCATTATGGCGACAGAATTTGCTGTCCTCGGCCCCGATCGCGGCGCGCACCATGTCGCGGTCCATCGCCTCGAGCCCCATCCATTGCCGCTCGGCGCCGCGACCCGCCGCAGCGTCACCGATCATCGTCGCGGTCACTGGCGGATTGATGAAGCGATAGGCCAACACCCACAGCACCGACAGCAGCATCAGTGCGAGCACCAGCTTGACGACCACCATGACGAAGCGCCCGAAGACCCCGCGCTGGGACTTGCGCTGGCGTTGGAAACGCGGAATGCTGGTCGTCGAACGTCTCGCCATCCGTGCTGCCTAACGAGCCCCACCGGCGCTCGCAATCCTCACGAAGATCGCAATGCCCCGCGATACTCGGCATCCTCGAGCGCGCGCCCGGCGCCAAGCGCGACGCAGCTCAAGGGATTGTCGGCAATCCTCACCGCGAGCCCGGTCGCCTCGGCCAGCACCAGGTCGATCTCGCGCAGCAGCGACCCGCCGCCGGTCATCGTGATCCCCTGATTGAGGATGTCGGCCGCGATTTCGGGCTGGGTATGCTCGAGCGCGACGCGCACCGCATCGACGATCCGACCCACGGGCTCGCCGATCGCGCGCGCGATTTCGGCCTGGTTGATCTCGATTTCGCGCGGCACGCCCTTGCTGACGTCGCGCCCGCGGACGTGGAGGGTAAGCCCCTTGCCGTCGGCGGGGGCGCGCGCAATCCCGGCCTCCTTCTTGACCCGCTCGGCGGTCGCTTCGCCAATCAGCAGATTGTGCTGGCGGCGGATGTAGGACGCGATCGCTTCGTCCATCTTGTCCCCGCCGACGCGCACCGACTGGCTATACGCCATCCCTTCAAGGCTGATCACCCCGACCTCGGTCGTTCCGCCGCCAATGTCGGCGACCATCGATCCGACCGGGGCGATGACCGGCAGTCCGGCGCCGATCGCCGCCGCCATCGGCTCGTCGATCAGCCACACTTGGCTTGCCCCGGCGTTGGACGCGGCATCGCGGATCGCGCGCCGTTCGACGCTGGTCGATCCCGATGGCACGCAGATCACGATCTCGGTCTTGGTCGGCAGCTTGCGCCGCCCGCCATGCGCCTTCTCGATGAAATGCTTGATCATCCGCTCGGCCACCTCGAGGTCGGCGATGACCCCGTTGCGCAACGGGCGGATCGTCTTGATGTCACGCGGCGTCTTGCCCATCATCAATTTGGCATCGGCCCCGATCGCGCGCACCTTGCGCGGGCCATTGCCGACTTCCATCGCCACTACCGACGGCTCGTCGAGCACGATCCCCCGGCCGCGGACATAGACGACGGTGTTGGCGGTGCCGAGGTCGATCGCGATATCTCGCGACCCGAACCGGAACAGTCGGGCAAGCCTCATCGCGAGATTTCCTCATGTGATCGGATAAAGCGCGCGTTTAACGCCGAACCCCGCGTCCAGCCTCTGCTCGCTTCAGCAAAAGAGGTAGGCGGTGGCGCGTGAGCGGTCGAGTGGCGCCGGTCGCGCCGTGCGTCCATCCCGCCGATGACGGCATTGAATGAGCGACAAATTAAGCGCGGCCGGCACCCCCTGGCGTTTGGCCGTTCGTCATGAAATAACCCTCTGCGGGCGCGCGGGAGAGGAACGATGATCTGGTCTCTGGTCGTGGCGTCGCTTTCGCTTCTGGCGACCTCCCAGGTCACCATGCCCCCGATCTCGCGCGGCCCAAGCTCGCGGCGCCTTGCGCGCATCACATGGTACGTCAATCCGAACAGCGCGGCGCACCTCGCCACGGCCCGCGCCGCGCTCTGCCGCAACTGAGGCGTTGGCGAGTGGCCAGGATGATGCGCAAGAGCGACCTGCCCACCAAGATCTGCGCGGCGTGCAAGCGTCCGTTCGCGTGGCGCAAGAAATGGGCGCGGGATTGGGATGCCGTGCTTTACTGTTCCGACCGTTGCCGCGGGATCGGGCCGCCCTCCGGTTGAGCGGCGCCCGCCACGCTTCGCTCGTCCGACGCCAACTGACCATCTCCCGCTTGCCGCGATGCAGCAAGGCGCATATCTGGCATTCATGACGTCCACCAACGACATCCGCCGCGGCTTTCTCGATTATTTCGAACAGGCTGGGCATGCGCGCGTCGCTTCGGCGCCGCTCGTCCCGCACAACGATCCCACGCTGATGTTCGTCAATGCCGGGATGGTGCCGTTCAAGAACGTCTTCACCGGGCTCGAGACGCGGCCTTACTCGACCGCGACGTCAAGCCAGAAGTGCGTCCGCGCCGGGGGCAAGCACAACGACCTCGACAATGTCGGCTACACCGCGCGCCACCACACCTTTTTCGAAATGCTCGGCAATTTCTCGTTCGGCGACTATTTCAAGGAGCAGGCGATTAGGCATGCGTGGACGCTGCTGACCAAGGAGTGGGGCCTCGCGCCCGACAAACTGACCGTCACCGTCTATCATACCGACGACCAGGCCGCCGAGCTGTGGCGCAAGATCGCCGGGCTGCCCGATCACCGCATCATCCGCATCGCCACCAAGGACAATTTCTGGGCGATGGGCCCCGACGGGCCGAGCGGGCCATGCTCGGAGATCTTCTTCGACCATGGCGACCACATCCCCGGCGGTCCCCCCGGTTCGCCCGACGAGGACGGTGACCGCTTCGTCGAGATCTGGAACCTCGTGTTCATGCAGCATCTGCAGGAAAACGACGTCATCGTCGCCGATTTGCCGCGGCCGTCGATCGACACCGGCATGGGGCTCGAGCGCATCGCCGCGGTGATGCAGGGGGTGCATGACAATTATGACACCGACACCTTCAAGGCGCTGATCGCGGCGAGCGAGGAGTTGACCCATACCCGCGCCGCGGGCGAGCAGCGCGCCAGCCACCGCGTCATCGCCGACCATCTGCGCGCCTCGGGCTTCCTCATCGCCGACGGCGTGCTCCCCGCCAGCGAGGGCCGCGGCTACGTCCTGCGGCGGATCATGCGCCGCGCCATGCGCCACGCCCATCTGCTCGGAGCGCAGGACCCGCTGATGAACCGCCTCGTGCCGAGCCTGGTCGCCGAAATGGGCAGCGCTTACCCCGAACTGCTCCGCGCCCAGCCGGCGATCGAGGCGACCCTGCTCCAGGAAGAAGTCCAGTTCCGCCGCACGCTCGCCAACGGGCTCAAATTGCTCGACGAGGCGACCGGACCGATGGGGCAGGGCGACACGCTCCCGGGAGCCACCGCGTTCAAGCTCTACGACACCTTCGGCTTTCCCTATGACCTCACCGAGGATGCGCTGCGCGCGCGCGGGCTTGGCGTCGACCGCGCCGGGTTCGACGCCGCGATGGCCGAACAGAAAGCCGCCGCGCGCGTCGCCTGGAAGGGCTCGGGGGACACTGCGAGCGACGACCTGTGGTATGACCTCGCCGAGGAAGTCGGCGCGAGCGAATTCACCGGCTACTCGGGCCACGAAGGCGAAGGCGTCGTCCTCGCTTTGGTCAGGGACGGCGCCCGCGTCGACGACGCACGCGAAGGCGAGACGGTGACGATCGTCCTCAACCAGACGCCCTTTTACGGCGAGAGCGGCGGTCAGGTAGGCGACGCCGGAAAACTGACCGCGATCAACGGCTTCGCTGGTGACGTTCAGGATACGTCGAAACCGCTCGGCAAGCTCCACGCGCTGCGCACGCGGATCACCGCGGGTATCCTCAAGCTCGGCGACACGCTCCACCAATCGATCGATGTCGAGCGCCGCGACGCGGTCCGCGCCAACCATAGCGCGACGCACCTGCTCCACGCCGCGCTGCGCCACCGCCTCGGCGGCCATGTCACGCAAAAGGGCAGCCTCGTCGCCCCCGACAAGTTGCGCTTCGATTATTCGCACTCGACGCCGCTCAGCCCCGCCGACCTCGCCGCGGTCGAGGCCGAGGTCAACGCTCACATCCGCCACAACCAGCCCGTGACGACCCGCCTGATGACCCCCGACGACGCCATCGCCGCGGGCGCAATGGCGCTGTTCGGCGAGAAATACGGCGACGAAGTCCGCGTGCTGTCGATGGGCCGCGATGTCGAAGCCGACTATAGCGTCGAGCTGTGCGGCGGCACCCACGTCACCGCGCTGGGCGATATCGCCATCTTCAAGATCGTCGCCGAAAGCGCGGTCTCGTCGGGCATCCGCCGCATCGAGGCGCTGACCGGCAAGGCCGCGCTCGACTGGCTCAACGCCCGCGACGCCCGGCTGCGCGAAGCCGCCGCCAGCCTGAAAGCCTCCCCCGACGAAGTTCCGGCGCGAGTCGCCGCGCTGGTCGACGCCAACCGCAAGCTCGAACGCGACCTCGCCGACGCCAAAAAGGCGCTGGCGATGGGCGGCGGCAGTGGCGCGCCCCCGGCAGCAGGCCCCGAGCAAATCGGTGCCTACGCCTTCCTTGGCCAGACCGTCGATGGCCTCGACCCCAAAAACTTGCGCGGCGAGATCGACGCCATGAAGCAGCGCCTCGGCTCGGGCATCGCCGCGCTGATCGCCACCAACGACGGCCGCGCCAGCGTCGCGGTCGGGGTCACGGCAGACTTGGTCGGCACGATCTCCGCCGTCGACCTCCTGAAGGCAGCAGTCGCCGCGCTCGGCGGGCAAGGTGGTGGCGGCCGCCCCGACATGGCGCAAGGCGGCGGCCCCGACGGCGCCAAGGCCGTGGAAGCTCTGCAGGCGGTGCGCGAGGCGTTGCAAAGCATCGAGGCCTGACGTATATACGCCCGGTATATACGGAGCCCGTCATGACCAAGGAAGTCCGCTCGAAAACCTTTAAGTCGGGCAATTCGGTCGCTTTGCGCCTGCCCAAGGCGCTGGGCATCCCCGAAGGCGTCGAAATGCGAGTCCGGGAGGAGCAGGGGCGCTATGTCGTCGAACCGGTCGAGCCGAAGAAACGAAAGATCGACCTCTCAAAGATATGGGGATCGGCCAAGGGCTTGAAGCTGATTGAGCCGGACGACCGTCTTTTCGCGGAACGGACGTTGGATTGGGAGATCGAGTCACCAAAAGGTGACTAAGCCTCTATATTTACTGGACTCCAATATCTGCATCTACATTCTCGATGGTCATCCGCCGAGTGTACGCTCGCGGCTCGAGAGGTATGCACCTGAAGAAATCGTGACGTCGGCAGTCGTCTACGCAGAGGTGATGCGTGGCCTTGAGCATCGAAGCGAAAAGGACCGGCAAGCGGCCAAAAATCTGTTTCAGGCTATCACGCCCCTTCCTTTCGGTGAACCGGAAGCCCGTGCATACGCCCGCCTGCCATTCCGGCGCGCTGGTTTCGACCGGCTTATCGGTGCGCACGTCCTCGCGCTCGACCTGACGCTCGTCACTGCCAATGTGCGAGATTTTCGCGATATTCCCGGGCTCCGCGTCGAGGACTGGACGCAATGACCTTTCGCGCCTCCGTCCTTACGCTCTATCCCGACATGTTCCCCGGGCCGCTCGGCCACTCGCTTGCCGGGCGTGCGCTGGCGGCGGGGACGTGGTCGATCGACACGCACAACATTCGCGACCATGCGATCGACAAGCACCGCACCGTGGACGACACTCCGGCGGGGGGCGGGGCGGGGATGGTGCTTCGCGCCGACGTGCTTGCCGCTGCGATCGACGCCGCCAGCGATCGTGATACCGACGATCGCCCGGTCCTCGCCATGACCCCGCGCGGCGCCCCGCTGACCCAGGCGCGCGTCCGCTGCCTCGCCTCGGGTCCCGGCGCGATCATCCTTTGCGGCCGCTTCGAGGGCTTTGACGAGCGCATCTTCGAGGCCCGTCGCGTCGAGCCCG
The DNA here is from genome assembly GCA_964235815.1 of uncultured Sphingomicrobium sp. Lineage (GTDB taxonomy): Bacteria > Pseudomonadota > Alphaproteobacteria > Sphingomonadales > Sphingomonadaceae > Sphingomicrobium. The sequence goes on along the minus strand of CAXSCF010000015.1, from coordinate 3,663 downwards.
TCAGCATCGGCGACTACGTCCTGTCGGGCGGCGAGCTTGGCGCCCTCGTCCTGCTCGATGCTTGCATTCGGCTGCTCCCCGGCGTAATGGGCGCGACCTCCAGCGGAGAGGAGGAGAGCTTCGAAAGCGGCCTCCTTGAATATCCGCACTATACCCGACCCTATGAATGGGAAGGACGCACGATCCCCGAAGTGCTGCGATCGGGGGATCATGCGAAGATCGCGGCGTGGCGCAAGCACCGCTCGATCGACGACACACGGCTAAGGCGGCCGGACCTGATCGATCGCCATGGGGGCGGTCGGGAGGAGTCGCCCTCTGGTGCGCAGCACGATGATTAGGGACCGTTACCAATGAACCTCATCCAGACGCTCGAAGCCGAACAGGTTGCCGAGCTTAGCAAGCTTCGTCCGATCCCCGAGTTCCGCCCCGGCGACACGCTCAAGGTCGGCGTCAAGGTCACCGAAGGCGAACGCAGCCGCGTCCAGATGTATGAAGGCGTCTGCATCGCCCGCGCCAACAAGGGCGTCAATTCCAATTTCACCGTGCGCAAGATCTCGTTCGGCGAAGGCGTCGAGCGCGTCTTCCCGCTCTATTCGCCGGCGATCGATTCGATCGACGTCGTGCGCCGTGGTGCCGTGCGCCGCGCCAAGCTCTACTATCTGCGCGGGCGTCGCGGCAAATCGGCGCGCATCGCCGAACGCCGCGATCCGCGTCCGCTCAAGGCGAAAGCGACCGACGCGTAAGCTTTCGATGAGCGGGGGTTGCATCCCTCGCCCGAAACGCGATGAAAGGGGCGTTCGGCTGATCTGCCGGACGCCCTTTTTCCTTGTCGAAAGGTCACGAGCTTGCAAGTCCGCCCGTTGATGGCCCTTAGTCTCTCCGCCATGACTCTTGCTGCTGCCGCCCCCTCCACCTTGCCCGTCCCTGCCGGAGTGACCCAGCAGGCGCTGACCCTCGACCGCGTGTTCGCCAGCCCGGGGCTAGCCGGCGCCAGTCCGCGTGGCGTCAAGCTGTCCCCCGATGGACGCCTACTGACCGTGCTTCGCAATCGCGCCGACGACCGCGAGCGCTACGACTTGTGGGCGCTCGACACCGTTACCGGCCAATGGCGGATGCTGGTCGACAGCAAGCAGATCGGTTCGGGCGCGGCGATCAGCGAAGCCGAGAAAATGCAGCGCGAGCGCGCCCGCGTCGGCGGGCTCAAGGGCATCATCAATTATGAATGGGCCCCCGACAGCAAGGCGTTGCTGGTGCCGATCGATGGCGACCTCTACCTCGCCGACCTCGCCGGCAAGACCAGGCGCCTGACCGAAAGCAAGGATAGCGAACTCAATCCCGCGATCAGCCCCAAGGGACGATACGTCAGCTTCGTTCGCGACCAGAAATTGTGGGTCGGCCCGGTCGGTGGTGCCGCGCGCGCGGTAACGCCCGGCGGCGGCACGATCCATTATGGCGAGGCCGAATTTGTCGCCCAGGAAGAGCTCGATCGGCTGACCGGCTATTGGTGGGCACCCAACGACGACCGCCTCGCGGTGCAATGGTTCGACGAAGCCAGTGTCGGGGTCGTCACGCGCACCTCGATCGGCACCGAGGGTACCACCACCTTCGAACAGCGCTATCCCGCCGCCGGGACGCCCAACGTCGTGCCGCATCTCGTCATCATTGACCCGGCCGGAGGCAAAAAAGTCATCGTCGATCTTGGCGCGGACAAGGATGTCTATCTCGCGCGGGTCAATTGGGCGCGCGACGGTCGCACGCTCTACGTCCAGCGCCTGAACCGTGTTCAGGATCGTCTCGACATGCTTACGGTCGACCCGGCGACGGGCAAGAGCCGCTTACTGTTCAGCGAGACCGCGCGCCAGGGTCACTGGATCAATCTCACCAGCAATTACCGCTGGTTGAAGGACGGCAGCCTGGTGTGGCTGTCCGAACGCGACGGGATCGGCCAATTGTACCGTTTCGCCGCCGGGCAATGGACCCGCCTGACCGACGGCAAGGCCAATGTGCTGAGCCTCGCCGGGGTCGACGAGGTCGGTGGCAAGCTCTATTTCGAGGCAAATCCCGACGTCACCGCGGCGCAGGTCTACGTCGCCGACTTGCGCACGCCGGGCGGCGCCGCGATGCGGCTCAGCGACTCCAACTTCCGCAACAGCGCGTCGATGGACAAGCTCGCCACTCGCCTCCTGATCTCGCGCTCCTCCCCGAGCCAGCCGAGCCAAACCTATCTCGCCGGCACAGATGGCCAGCGCATCGCCTGGGTCGAGGAGAACAAGCTCGATGCCCGCCACCCCTACTCGCCCTATCTCGCCAGCCATCGGCCCGCGTCCTACGGCTCGATCAAGGGGCCGAGCGGCGACACGCTCTATTACCGCATGATTACCCCCGCCAACATGATGCCCGGCAAGCACTATCCGGTGTTCTTCAGCCACTACGGCGGCCCCCACAGCCAGGTCGTGACGCGCGGCTGGGACGGCGAACTGGCGCAATATATCGTCGACAAGGGCTATATTTGGTTCGAGATCGACAATCGCGGCTCGGCCGGTCGCGGAGTCGAGTTCGAGCGCCCGATCAACCGCGCGATGGGTTCGGTCGAGGTCGCCGACCAGAAGGCCGGTGCACTTTTCCTCGAAACGCAGTCCTTCGTCGATCCGAACCGGATTGCGACCTATGGATGGTCCTACGGCGGCTACGCGGCGCTGCAATGATACGCTTGTAAACGCCTT
>CAXSCF010000015.1:0-930 GCA_964235815.1 uncultured Sphingomicrobium sp. | reverse complement strand
CGAGGGCGCCGACCAGAAGGCCGGCGCCGATTATCTGAAGTCGCTGGCGTTCGTCGATCCGTCCCGCATCGCCATCTACGGCTGGTCCTACGGCGGCTACATGACGCTCAAGATGCTCGAGGCCAATCCCGGCACCTATGCCGCCGGGATCGCCGGAGCGCCCGTCACCAAATGGGAATTGTACGACACCGCTTACACCGAGCGCTACCTCGGCAATCCAAAAAAGGACCCCAAGGTCTATGCCGCCGCCGACGCGCTCGCCAATGCCGCGCGGATCCGCGATCCGCTGCTCGTTATCCACGGCATGAGCGACGACAATGTCGTGTTCGAGAACTCGACCGCCCTGTTCGGCAAGCTCCAGGCCGAGGCGGTGCCGTTCGAAATGATGGTCTATCCCGGTTTCACCCATCGCGTCGCGGGACCCAGGATCAGCGTCCACGTGTGGCAGTCGATCTTCAACTTCCTCGATCGCAACGGAGTGCCCGGCGGCCCCCGCTGACGATGGTCGCGCTCCAGAGCGCTCGTTGACAATGCGCGGGCGGGGCACCACTTCGCGGCTCTACCTCAGCTAAGGAATGAACATGGGCTATCGGATGGTCTTGGTCGGCGCCACGGGCAATGTCGGGCGCGAGATTTTGAACGTGCTCGCCGAACGCCAATTTCCCGCCGACGAGGTCGCCGCGGTCGCCAGCCCGCGCTCGACCGGCGACATCATCGACTTCGGCGACAGCGGCAAGGAACTCAAGGTCCAGAACATCGAGCATTTCGATTTCGAGGGCTGGGACATCGCCTTGTTCGCCGCGGGCTCGGAAGTCAGCCGTATCCACGCCCCGCGTGCCGCCGCGGTAGGCTGCACGGTGATCGACAATTCATCCTATTTCCGCATGGACCCCGACGTCCCGCTCATCGTCCCCGAGGTCAATCCCGAGG
>CAXSCF010000014.1:12960-35186 GCA_964235815.1 uncultured Sphingomicrobium sp. | reverse complement strand
CCGACCGACAGCACGCTGCCGACTTCGGAGACTTGCGCGTCGGCGTCGAAATTCGCGATCTGGTCGCGGATGACGCGGGAAATTTCAGCGGCGCGGATATCCATCGTTCAGCCTTTCATCGGCGCAGCTGGTGCAGGGGCTCCGCCCCGCATCGCTTGCGCGAGTGCGTTGAGTTTGGTTTTGATCGAGGCGTCGATCATCTGGCTGCCGAGCCGGACGACGATGCCGCCGAGAAGCGAAGGGTCGACCGCGGCGTTGATCGTCACCTCGCGGCCGACGCGGGCGCGAAGCTTCGATTTCAGCTCGGCAACCTGGCGGTCATTGAGCGGGTGTGCCGAGGTGACCTCTGCAGTGGTCTCGCCGCGGTGGCCGAGCGCCAGTTCGCGGGTCAGGCGGATGACGTTGCGGAGTTCCCCGAGCCGGCCGTTGTCGGCCAGTACGCCGAGGAACTTGGCGCTGATCGGGTCGAGGCCCAACGTCGGGGTCAGCGCCGCGATCGCCTTGGCGGCGTCGCCGCGGCTGACCAAAGGGCTCGCCACCAGCGCTGCGAAGTCGGGCGAACCGGCGACCGCCGCCTCAAGCGAATCGAGGCTGCGCGTGACCGCGTCGATCTGGCTTTCGTCGCGTGCGAGACCGAACAATGCAGTGGCGTAGCGCCCCGCTAAGCTGGCCTGAATGCCGCCGGATGTCTCCACGTGCTGCTAAGCTCCGAAACAGGAATTGCTCCATGTGCAAAATGGGCGCTTCGGCGAAACCGCGCGCCCCCATGGGTTGGCGCGCCCCTAGCAAGAGGTGCGCATCGATGCAAGGTGGGTTGGGCGGGGGCTGCGGCGCGAAGCTCCGCCGCTGTCGCCAGATGACGACGAGTTTGACCGCACGCCGCGAGATGCATGTGCCTTCGGCTTGCTCTAGAACAAGGCCATGATCGATAACGACATCGCCTGGGCCGCGTTCGAAGCGCGAGACCGCCGGTCCGACGGGCGGTTCGTCGGCGCGGTCCGGACGACGGGCATTTATTGCAAGCCGAGCTGCCCCGCGCGCCACCCAAAGCGCGAGCATGTCGAATATTTCACCACCCCGGCCGAGGCGCGCGCGGCGGGCTATCGCGCCTGCCTGCGGTGCCGCCCCGACGAGGTCGGGCGGGACCGCGCGGCGGTGGCCCGGGCGGCGCGGCTGATCGAGCAGGCCGAGGAGCCGATGCGGCTGGCGCAGCTCGCCGCTGCGGTGGGCTATGCGCCGCACCATTTCCAGCGCCTGTTCACGCGCGACATGGGGGTTTCGCCCGCGGCTTATGCGCGTGCTTTGCGGGCGCGCCGCGCCGAGGAGCATCTGAAGGAGGACAAGACCGTGACCGAGGCGATCTACGATGCCGGCTTTGCCGCGCCGAGCCGGTTTTACGCTGACGCCAAGGAGCGCCTGGGGATGACCCCGTCGGCGTGGCGCAATGGCGGGCGCGGCGAGACGATCCGCTTCGTCGTTGCCGACAGTTCGCTCGGGCCACTGCTGATCGCGGCGACCGCGAAGGGGATTTGTCGGCTGACCTTTGGCGAGGACGAGGACGCGCTGCGGCGCCGCTTTCCCCACGCCGAGGTGAAGCCCGATGACGGCACGATCGCGCCGTGGGTCACCGCCGCACTGGCGCAGATCACGTCGCCGAGCGATCACCAGCTGCCGCTCGACGTTCGCGGCACCGCCTTCCAGGAGAAAGTGTGGGGCGAATTGCGCAAGATCCCGCTCGGCGAGACCCGCAGCTATGGCGAAATTGCCGCCGCGGTCGGACTGCCCGGCGCGGTGCGAGCGGTGGGGACCGCCAACGGCGCCAATCCGGTCGCGGTGCTGGTGCCGTGCCACCGCGTGATCCGCGCCGACGGCAGCCTGGGCGGTTATGCCGGGGGACTGCCCAACAAGGTCAGGCTGCTCGAGGCCGAGGGGATCACGTCTCATGCGCAGCAGTTGCCGCTGATCGATTAGAGATTGCCGATCCGCCGCGTCCACCTCATGAAGCGGGCAGCAGGGGGACGAGCCATGAATGCAACGACAAGCGCAGCGGTAACGAACACGCCGCGGTGGAAGAGGATTACTCAATATCCGCTGGTCGCGATGGTGATCGCGATCGCGTTGTTCGTCGGCGCGGGGGTAGTGGCGAAGCTGATCGCCGACCAGATCGATTTCCCCGAGGGCGACGGTAGGACGATCGGGCGGTCGGTGATCACGCTGGCGTGTACCTTCGCGGTCTACAAACTTGCCATTCGCCATCTGTACGAGCCGCACGATGACTTGCCGTTGGCGGGGGCGCCCAAGGGGCTGGCGCTGGGGCTGCTGTTCGGGCTGATCCTGTTCTCGATGATCGTCGGGGTGGCCGCGTTGTTCGATGTCTACAACATCGTCGGTGCGGGCGGCACGAGCGAGTTGGTGACCGCGATCTTCGCGATGGCGATCATGCCCGGGGTAATGGAAGAATTGCTCGTCCGCGGCATCCTGTTCCGCTGGCTCGAGGCCTTCGGCGGAAGCTGGTTCGCGCTGGCGCTGACCTCGGCCCTGTTCGGGCTGGGGCATATCTTCAATCCGGGAGCTACGGCCTTTTCGTCATTCGCGATCGCGCTCGAGGCGGGGGTGCTGCTCGGCGGAGCCTATATGCTGACGCGCAATCTGTGGCTGGCGATGGGGCTCCACGCGGCATGGAATTTCACCCAAGGCGAGATTTTCGACGTCAATGTGTCGGGCAACGACGTCCACGGGCTGGTGACGGCGCAGATGTCCGGGCCCGAAATACTGTCGGGCGGGAGCTTCGGGCTCGAGGCGTCCTTGATCGCGCTGGTGCTGGCGACGGCGGCGGGGGTATGGCTGGTGGTGCTGGCGGTGCGGCGCGGGCAAGTGATGCGCCCGCTGTGGGTCAGGCATCGGCTGACGGCCGACCCCGCGTCGGTCGAGGCGGTGCTCGCGGGGGAGAACAGGCATGCAGCGCTCGCCGAAACGAGCGCTGCTTCAATGTAACTCAGGCGCCGCGCTGTTTGGTTTCGGCTTCCTCGCCCTTCTTGAATATCTCTTCCATTATCGCGCGCGCGGCGGCGACATCGTTGGCGTCGATCTTTGCGATCATCTGCTGCGCCTTGTTGGCGCTTTCGCCGGCATCGCGGAAGCCGGCCAGCGGCAACAGCCGGGCGCGGGCATCCTTGCCCTTGCCGTCGCGCAGGTACTGGCGCGCCGACATCAGCCGCAGCCCCATGTCCTGCGGCACTAATGAGGCAGCGTAATGCAGCCCCTCGGAGGCATTCGCGGTCGGCGCCTGGCCCTGGCGGCGATAAGTTTCGTAATAATATTTGAGCGGCTCGGGATCCTCGGTATCCAGTTTGTTGGCCGCGGCCAGCAGCGACCGTGCCTGCTTGAACGCCGCGGCGTCCGCCTTGCGCGACGGGTCTTCGCTTAGCGCCCGACCCTTGAAGATCATCGCCTCGCTCGACCGCGGGTCTAGCGCTAGCGTGCGATCGGCGGCGGCTACCGCCTCGGCATAATGGCGCGCGTCGAGTTCGGCCTCGATCAGGCTTGTCTGGACCAGCACGTCGCGGGGATATTGGCCGGCAATGCGGCGCTCGTCGGCAACCACCTTGAACGCCTGGGCAATCGCAACCCCGCTCTTCGACGTCATGCGCAGCGGCATGATCGCCGAATCACCCGCGTTGAGGACACGAATGGTGGAATCGGAAACCTTGAACATTGCAGGAGAGAAGGTCACGTAAGGCATTGCCGGGCGACGAAGATAGGTTTCGAATTCACCGTTAAGTTTCTTGAGGTTGCCGAACGCGGCCTGCGCTGCATCGGTCCCGCTTCTCCCGGCGTTGAGCTCATCGAGATACTTGGTCAGCTGGCCCTTTCGCTCGCCAGACATCATGAAGTAGTGGGTCATGATCCACGACCGACTATAAACGCTCGTGGACGTGGGGTCGGAGGAAGCGATGGGAATGTTTGACAGAAGGCGGTCATACGTCAGCTTGGTGCCGTACCTGAACTCGTTCATGCGGTGATTGGCAGATTTGCCGAGGCCCATCGTTCCATCGGCATTGAATTTCACCGTGCTGAGGAATTCGGCATAGCCCTCGACCAGCCAGTGGGGAAGATATTTGTCGAACCCCTGCAGCATCATATGATGGGTATATTCGTGAAAGAAGATCGTACTGGCCTTGAGATCAAGTGCTCCGTCGCTCGGGACAACGGCGAACGACCCTTCGGCCTGCGGGCGGTAGAAACCGCCAACGGTACCGCTCGAATCGTGCATCAGTCGCTGAACATCAGTGACTGAGGGCACCACGAATACTGTCAGGCGCGTCGCGGCATTAGGCTCGGCATCGCGCATCGAAAGCATCTTGCGGACGACGGCGTCAAAAGTCTCGAGGCGCTTCGCATAGGCTTTGAGGTCAGTCGGCGACTGCTGCGAGTAAATGACGAAGTGCCGCGACGTTGCTTCGTTCCAGTTGGCTGCCGCTGCGGGCGCTGCGAGCATTGTACCCGACATGGCCGCCACAATCGAAAATTTCGCCTTACGCATAGTAAACCCCTCCCCGATAACAATAATTGCGGATGACCGTAGCGTTGCCACCGGACAACTCAAGATGTCGGGCAGCAACAGTCAGCGCAAATTGAATCGGCTAAAGGAAGCTGTAGGGATCGACATCAACGGCGACGCGGACCTTGGCCGGCCAGTCGAGCCCACCGAGCCAGTCGCGGATGACGTCCTGGACGTCGAGCTTTCGCACCGCGTGGATCAGCAGGCGCTGGCGGTGGCGGCCGCGCAGCATCGCCAGCGGGGCGGGGGCGGGGCCGAATACCGCCATGCCCTCGATGCGCGGCGCGGCGAGGCCGATGCGGCGCGCGACCGCGTGCGCCTCGGACTGGTCCTCGGACGAGATGATGATCGCGGCGAGGCGCCCGAACGGGGGCATCGCCGCCTCGCGCCGCGCGTCCGTCTCGGCGGCGTAGAAGCCGGCGACGTCGCCGCTGACGAGCGCGGCGATGACCGTGGCCGCGGGGTCGTGGGTCTGGACGAGGACGCGCCCGGACTTGTCGCCGCGCCCGGCGCGTCCGGCGACCTGCTGGATTTGCTGGAAGCTTCGCTCGGCGGCGCGCAGGTCGCCGCCCTGCAGGCCGAGGTCGGCGTCGACGACCCCGACCAGGGTAAGGTTGGGGAAGTGATAGCCCTTGGTCACCAATTGTGTCCCGACGACGATGTCGATCGCGCCCGCTTCCATCTGCGCCACAAACTCGGCGGCGCGCTGGGGCGACCAGATGGTGTCGCTCGTCACGACCGCGGTGCGCGCCTCGGGGAACAGCGCGGCGACCTCGTCGGCGATGCGCTCGACCCCAGGGCCGCAGGCGACGAGGCTGTCCTCGTCGCCGCACTCGGGGCACAGCCGGGGCGGGGGCATGACGTGGCCGCAATGGTGGCACGCGAGGCGGTGCATGAGGCGGTGCTCGACCATCCACGCGGTGCAGTTGGGGCACTGGAAACGGTGGCCGCAGGTGCGGCACAGCGTCAGCGGGGCGAACCCGCGACGGTTGAGGAAGAGCAGGCTCTGCTCCCCCGCGGCGAGGTTGGCGGCAAGCTCGGCCACGAGCGTCGGCGCCAGCCAGCGCCCGCGCGGCGGCGGATCCTTGGTCAGGTCGAGCGCGGCGATCGACGGCATGGTCGCGGCGCCGTGGCGCTCGGTCAGCAGCAACTCGCGATAACGCCCGATCTCAACCATGTGGCGGGTTTCGATCGCCGGCGTGGCCGACGACAGGATCACCGGAATGCCCTCGAAGTGGCCGCGCATCACGGCGACGTCGCGGGCGTGATATTGCACTCCTTCCTCCTGCTTGAAGCTCGGCTCATGGGCTTCGTCGACCACGATCAGACCGAGATTGGCGTAGGGGAGGAACAAGGCCGAGCGCGCCCCGACTACGACTTTCGCCTCGCCGCTGGCGATCGCGCGCCACGCTCGGCTGCGTTGCGACGAGCGAAGATCGCTGTGCCACGCCACCGGCTCGCATCCGAAACGCGCGGTAAAGCGGGTCAGGAACGGTTCGGTCAGCGCGATCTCGGGCAGCAGGACGAGTGTCTGCTTGCCGTGGCGGAGCGCCTCGGCGACGGCTTCGAAATAGGTTTCGGTCTTGCCCGACCCGGTGACGCCGTCGAGCAGCACGGGGTCGAAGCCGGCGCCGATGGCGGCGGTCAGGCTGGCCGCGGCGGCGACCTGTTCGTCGTTGAGCGCGGGCGGGGCAAAGTCGGGGTCGGGGTCGGGGAAGGGCGCGTCGCCGTCCACCTCGATGCGCTCGATCGCGCCGAGCTCGATCAAGCCGCGGAGGACGGCGTCGCTGACCTCGGCCTGCGCGGCGAGTTCGCGCACGCTGCCCTGGCGCCCGTCGAGCGCGGCGAGGGCTTTCTCGCGCTGCGGGGTGAGACGCTCGGGGACCAGCCCGGTGGTGCGATATTCGACCATCTGGCGCGGCCCGGAGAGCGCCGACGACGAGGGGAGGATCATTCGCAGAACGCTCGCCAGCGGGCTGAGATAGTAATCGGCGGTCCATTCGGCGAGGCGGCGTAGTGGGGCGCGGATCGCGGGGACGTCGACCAGTCCGGCGAGCGGGCGCAGGCGATTGTCGCCGACCTCCTCGGTTTTGAGGCGATCGGCCTCCCACGCCACCCCGATCAACTGCCGCGGGCCGAGCGGGGCGACGACCACGGTGCCGGGTTCGACGGTCATGCCGGCGGGCACGCGATAGTCAAGCGGGCCGAGGGCCGCGTTGAGGGTGACGACTCTGGTGCGGGGAAGGGACATCAGGCGTCACCCCGGGCTTGACCCGGGGCCTGCCTTCCTTGGCTCGGCGGGATCGGTGGAAAGCCGAAATCCTCGGCCAGGTCCCGCCACGTGGGATTATGCTCGGCGACCAAGGCGTACTTCCAGGGCCGAAGCCAACGTTTGATCGACTTTTCCCGACAGATGGCGGTTTGCATATCCTCGTGCATTTCGAACCAGACGAGCCGCTTGATCGACCAATAGTCGGTGAAACCCTTGAACGACCCGGCGCGGTGTTGCGCGATGCGCTGGATGAGGTTGGAGGTCACGCCGGTGTAAAAGGTGCTGTGCGAGGCCCTTGCCAACAGGTAAACGCAGGGTTCGCGATCCATTCGTGGAGCAAGGGGGAAGGCAGGCCCCGGGTCAAGCCCGGGGTGACGCTATTACGCGCACCGCCGTGCCTACTTGCCGCGTTTCTTGCGGTGGCTTTCGAGGTCGAGGACGGGGGTTTCTTCGCCTTCTTCGGGGAGCAGGCCCAAGCGGCGGGCGACTTCCTGATAGGCTTCGGCTTCGCCGCCGAGGCTTTGGCGGAAGCGGTCCTTGTCGAGCTTCTCGTTGGTCTTCATATCCCACAAGCGGCAGCCGTCGGGGCTGATCTCGTCGGCGAGGATGACGCGGGCGTAATCATTTTCCCACAGTCGCCCGAACTCGAGCTTGAAGTCGACGAGCCGGATCCCGACCCCGGCGAACATCCCGCACATGAAGTCGTTCACGCGGATCGCCATGTCGGCGATGTCGTTCATCTCGTCCTGACTGGCCCAGCCGAAGCAGGCGATATGCTCGTCGGCGACCATCGGATCGCCGAGCGCATCGTCCTTGTAATAATATTCGATGATCGTGCGCGGCAGCTGGGTGCCTTCCTCGATCCCGAGGCGCTTCGAGATCGAGCCCGCGGCGACGTTGCGGATGACGACCTCGATCGGAATGATCTCGACCTGGCGGATCAATTGTTCGCGCATATTGATGCGGCGGATGAAGTGGGTCGGGATGCCGATTGTCTGCAAAGCGGTGAAGACGTGTTCGGAGATGCGGTTGTTGAGCACGCCCTTGCCGTTGATCGTGCCGCGCTTCTGCGCGTTGAACGCGGTCGCATCGTCCTTGAAATATTGGATCAGGGTGCCGGGCTCGGGACCCTCGTAGAGGATTTTGGCCTTGCCTTCATAGATTTGGCGGCGACGGGTCATAGGCGGGCACGGACCTTCAGGAACGACAAGGGGAGCGGGCCCTATAGGCGAGCCGCCCCCCCTTCGCAATTCAAGCCCGGCCTAGCGCGCCGCGACCGGTGCCGGAACGATCGCCAAAGGCTTGTTGGCCGACACGATCCGGACCTCGACCTGACGCGGCGCGGTCAGGTACCGGTTCGCCAGTTGCCGAAGCTCGGCGGGGGTGATCGCGGCGATCCTTGCGCGCTGGCCAAGGAAGCGCTCCAGCCGCGACGGGTCCAATTGGGCGCGAGTGACGAGGCCGATCCATGCGCCATTTTCGCGCAATCCCCGATCGGACAGTTCGAGCTTCGGATTGCGCGCCCGGGCGAGCAGGTCGGCGGGGACGGTCTTGGTGCGCAATTCGGTCACTGCGGCGTCGATCGCGTTGCGCACTTCGTCGATCTTGTCGGGCGCTACCACCGCCGATGCCTGCAGCACGCCGAAGTGGGGAAAGGTATCGGACAGGCTCGATCCGACCGAGGCGCCATAGCTGTCCCCCAATTCCTCGCGCACCTTGTCGATCAGCATGATCTGCAACACGCTCGACAATAAGGACAGCTGCGATACCAGCACCGGATCCTTGTCGTCGTCGGTCGGCCACGCGGTGAGGATCATCGCCTGGCTGATCGGGCCGTTGTGGGTCAGCGTGACCGGGCTGTGGTCGGTGCGGAACGAGGCGACGCGGCCGGCGGTGTATGGCGGGGCACTGGCGGCGCGGGGCGGCAAGGCGCCGAAGGTGTTGGCCACCGCGGCGATCGCAGCGGCTTCATCGATATCGCCGACGATGCCGATATCGATCGGCGCGCTCGCCACGATCGGCAAATAGGCCGCCTTGGCCTCTGCGAAGGTCCGCGCGGCGAGCGCGTCGCGGGGCGGCAAGCCGAACCGCGTGTCGTCATTGGCCAGCACCACCGGGACCAGCGCCTGGGCGACACCCTGGGGTTGCGAGCGCGAACCGGTGTCGATCAACGGAACGATGTTCGTCCATTGGTTGAAGGCTTCCGGACGATAGCCCGGATCGAGCAGATAGGCCGCGCTGACCTTCATCTGCAACGCGAGGTCGATCGGCGTGGTCGCCCCGGCGGCAACGAAGGCGTCGTCATCGACCGTCGCGCCCGGTGTGACGACCTTGCCCGCGAGCAATTGCTTCAAATCGTCGAGCGACTGCTTGCCGGTGGCGCCAAGTGCCGAGGTCAAGCTCATCATAAGGCCCAAACCGGGCTTGTCGCGCGGCAGCGCGATCTGGCCGCCCGCGACGCGCACTTCGAAGCGGACTTCGTTCTGCGCGAAATCGGTCTTCTTGAGGTTGAGGCGGACATTGTTCGCAAAGCGGACCGTGCGCACCCCGGCGGCGGCGATCCGCCGGTCGGAGACGATCGTGCCGGGCGTGCCGAAGCTGTTGTAAGCGAAAGCGGTGACCGCACTCGCGGTGCGCGGCGGGGTCGCGACCGCCACACTCGACGTGAACGCCGAAGCGATCACCGCCGGCGAGCCGAGCGGCTCCTTCGAGCTGATGAAGACCATCGGCGCGCTGCCGGTCCACATCGCGCGAAACTCGGCGTTGACGCGGTCGAGGGTAACGCCTGGCGCAAAGGCGCGATATTGCGCCAGGCGCCACGCCGGAGTGGTGATGAAATCATGCTTGGCGATCGTCCCGAGCAGCACCGCCGCAAGCGCCTCGTTGCGACGCGTGCCGGCCTGCGCCGCGGTGGTCACGAACGCCGCCTCGAGGTTGGTCATGGTTTCCTTGAGTTCGCCCGCGGAGAAGCCGTGGAGGCGGGCTCGACGCACTTCCTGCTCGGCCGCGGCCAATGCCGCTTTCCATTCGCCATCGCGCGCGACCAAAGTCACGCCGGTGGTCAGCGCGGCGTCCTTGACCGCGCCGACCGACATCGAGCCGCCGAGCAGCACCGATCCGGGGGCGGTGGTGAGCCGTTCGATCCGGCGATTGAACATGGCCGCGGCGATCAACTGGATCAGCTGATGATTGCGCTCCGCGATGGTATCGGCGGGATCGGCGAACGGGCGGAACAGCGACAGGTTGGCGGTGTAGGGCATCGCCTTGGCAATGAAGCCGGCATAGGCCGTGGGGCGCGCCAGATCGACCCGGCCGCGGGGGAGCGGAGCCCCGGCGGGACCGACCCCGCGCCAGTCGCCGAACTTGGCCTTGATCTGCCGCTCGATCGCCACCGGGTCGATGTCGCCGACAATCACCAGCGTGGCATATTCGGGGCGATAGTAACGCTGGTAGAGATTGACGATGCGCGCCGCGGGGACCGTGGTGATGACTTCGGTAGTGCCGATCGGCAGGCGCTTGCCATAAGGCGCTTGCGGAGCCTGGAAGCCGAGCAGGCTGGTCAGATAGGCGAGCTGGACGCTGGCCCGCGCCCGCCGCTCGCCCTCGATCACGCCGCGTTCGCGTTGCAGCGCGGCGGGGTCGAACTTCACCTCGCTCGCCACTTCGCGCATCAGGAACAAAGCGGTGTCGAGGTGGGGCGCGTCGGTCAGCGGCAGGTCGAGCATGTAGGTGGTGCCGTCGAACCCGGTCTGGGCATTGGTGTCGGGGCCGAAGGCGAGGCCCTGGCGCTCGAGGATCTTGACCATCTCGCCTTCGGCGACGTGGGTCGTGCCGTTGAACGCCATATGCTCGATGAAATGGGCGAGGCCGCGCTCGTCGTCGGCCTCGGCGATCGAGCCGAACTCGAAGTTGAGGCGGACCGAGGCGGTGCCCTTGGGCGTGGTGTTGCGCTGGATGGCGTACTTCATGCCATTGGCAAGCCGACCGAGGCGGACCGCGGGATCGGGAACGACGTCGGTCAGCGGGACGCCCCAGGCCGAGAGCGCGGGACGAGGGGCGGCGGTCGGGGCTTGGGCTTGGGCTTGGGCTTGGGCTTGGGCTTGGGCCTGGGCCTGGCCCGAGGTCGCGGCGAGCGAGAGCGCGGCGAGCGCGGTGCCGAGCGCCATCCGATGACGCGCCGATTTGCCCAATGATGCCATGTGCTTGATCCCCCCGGCGCCGATCGCCGCACCCCCCGAGCTAGGCCAAGCAAGCGAGCGGGGAAAGCGGATTCGGCGGACGGCGGGGCAGGGTCGATCAACGGCTGGCGGGACCGGTCGAGCGGCTTGCCCGGGGGCGAAAAGCGGCGCGCTTACGGTCCTAAGTTCGCTAAAGTCTCCGGGAGGGTGACCATTTCGGCCTCCCGGCGGCGCGCGGCGCGGCGGGGGCGGGCGCGGGGGTCACAGCTGGCTGATCCGCGGGCCATAGCCGCCGCAGCCGTCGATGACCTTTTGCGTCAGCCGCTGGACGCTGTGGGTATATTGCGTCTCGGCCTCCGCCATCTGGCGATCGCGGATGGCGCGCGCATCGTCGAGCGCGGCCATGTCCTGGCGATAGGCGCGGCGCGAGGCCATGCTGCGCCGCAGATCGTCGGCGGTGCTGTGCCGCCCGCCGAGGATGGCGATGGCGAGCCGGTCGTTGCGGCGATGTTCGACCTTGACCAGTTTGCCGCGGCGATAGACCGGAACATAGCTGCCGTGGAGCGAGCGATCGAGCGTGTCGACGCGCAGCCGCGCCATGCCGATCTCGATTGCCTGATCCCACGCCGCGACGAAGCCATCGGCGCCGGGCGCATCGGTCAGGCGATAGGCGCTGCGCGGGGTCATCCCGACCGAGCGCGCGGCGGCGGCGACGCTGGCGCAGCGGCACAAGGCGGCGATGAACGCGCGCTGCCGCTCCTCGCTCCACCCCCGCCGCCGAACGCGTTGCCGCGGGACCGCGACGAACTCGATCACCACGCCGTCGGGATCGGGCACGGCGAGCGCACCGGCGGGGAGGAGTGCAGGGAAATCGGGGGCGGTCATGGCGGGCTCCGGTGCAAGGCGGGCGAGCTGCGAAGCAATAACCCATTTGGCTCGAAAAGTAAAGTGGTATCTTACCGGAAGGGGTCGTCCGCCCAGTGACCTGTACTCTTGCCTCAAATCCTTGATGCCGTCACAGCTAGCGAGGCGAACGAAGGATGGGTTTGATCAAGAAAATTGCCATCGCGCTTAGTGCGCTGCTGCTGCTTGCCGGGGGCTGGGTTTATGGATCGCCACTGTGGACCTTGCGGGCGATGCGCAATGCCGCGGTGGCGAAGGATGCGGCGGCGCTGTCGGCCTATGTCGACTATGACGCGCTGCGCGCCGACCTGAAGGGCGACATGCGGCGATCGATCGTGAACGAGGTCAGGGGGCAAGCGGACAATCCGTTCGCCGAGATCGGCATGGCGATCGCGATGAGGCTGGCCGACCCGATGATCGACGCGATGGTCACGCCCGAGGGGGTTGAAGCGATGTTCGCGCAGCAGCGGAAGGCGGACGGGGCGCGCAAAGCGCCGGGTGCTGAGCCTGAGGGCGGCGCTGCGCCCCAACCAACCGCACCCGTTTCGCTCGCCAAACCAACCATCCCCAACGTCGCCACCGGCGACCACCCGACAATCCACCACATCAGCCTCAACGAATTCCGCGTCCGCGACCCGGCCAACAAGGGCGCCCTGATCTTCCGCCGCCGCAAGCTGGGGTGGAAGCTGTCGGGGGTCGATATCAGGGGGCTATAATGATCAAGGCTTTGCATTGCGATGATGCATAGGTGAGCCGGTATATATTGACCTATGCGACCCTTGCCATGGTCACCCTCAGAATCGGACGGCCCGCCAAAATCAGGAATTCCCAGTTTTGGCCCCTAAATCCTTACGATCGACCGCCTTGATCCGGGCGTCATAATGTGCCCTAATCACGTTAAGTTGGACACTTAAGTCAGTCGACGTGCGAAAGGCAACAGCATGAGTACGGTAAAATCCCTGCTAGCAAAATTAAACCTAGGAACTTCCGTTGCTGAATTTGACGAAGATTTAGAGTCATACTTTGTCGAGACAAATGTGTTCCATGAGTTGGTCAACGATCAAAAAGATTTAGTAGCTGGAGATAAGGGAACTGGCAAGACGGCTATCTATAGATTTGTCAATAAGCGCCAATCAGACATTCCCTCTTTGGCACAAGTAACGATTATTCCAGCATTCAATTTTGACGGGAGTCCTGTTTTTTCTGCGCTTACAGAACAGGAAAAGTTAGAGGACTCCCAGTATAAAGAGCTATGGAAAACTTACATATTATCTCTCGTTGGTAATACTCTAATCAACAACAATCCTGAATTAAAAAATTCTGTTCTTGATGGACTCTTGGTGGGCCTGAAGTTGCGCACGCCAACTCCTGAGCCGAAAAGTGTTTTCAGGGCCATCCTGCGTCGCGTCCCTAATTTTCTCCATTGGGACTCTGCTGAAATGGCGCTTACGCTGTCTGAAACGGGCGTGCCGGTTCTGACTCCGAAAATCGTGTTCTCTAAGCAGAACCCTGAAATCGTTTCTGATACTAAAGTATCGATCGACGAGGCTCTGATGTTACTCGATGAGCTATTAAGCGAGCACAATACTCGCGTTTGGGTCACCTTCGATCGGCTAGACGAGGCTTTCCACGGGTTCGCGGATATTGAAGTCGCGGCTTTAAGAGGATTGCTTAGGACTTATCTAGACTTGGCGGGCCTAGCAAATCTCCGCATAAAGCTTTTCTTGCGGAGAGACTTGTTCAGGCGCATCACTGAAGGAGGTTTTGTCAATCTCACGCACGTCAACTCACGAAAAATTGAGATTGTTTGGGATGAAGACGATCTATTAAACCTGCTGGCCGAGCGCATTCGGAAAAACCCGGAATTTGTCGAGGGTCTCGGGCTTAGTAAACTATCGGACAAGGGCATATTTGATCGCATTTTCCCTGACCAAGTGGACTTTGGGAAGAGGAAGCCGAAGACATGGGTTTGGATTATGCGAAGAGTTCGTGACGGCAACGATGTGAAACCGCCAAGAAATCTGATTGATCTGATTAAATTTGCTCGTGAAGAGCAAATGAGAAAGGAGGAGCGTGAGCCTCGCGAGGTCGGCAAAGGTACTGTTATTGAAGCAGAAGCGCTTCGGCGAGGTCTCTCCCGACTAAGCAAAGAGCGCGTAAATGATACCCTTCTAGCGGAATCTGGAACATATTCGTCGCTTATTGAGAAGTTCAGGGACGGCAAAGCCGAACACAATATCGAATCTTTGGCAAACGTCCTGGAAATTCCGTTGCGAGACGTAAGAGGCATCATCAAGCCATTGATTGAGATTGGTTTTCTCGAGGACATTCGCGGAACTTATAAAATCCCCACTTTATATCGCGAGGGATTGAACATCACTCAAGGCAAGGCTTTTGCTGGTGACGAGCCAGATGAAAGCGATGACGATTGAGTCGGTTAAAACGGGTCGAATTGTCCATCGAAATTCTGAACACTCATCATAGGCGGTACGTCCGCCTCTTCTTCAGAAGAGCATGTGCGGTCATCTCGTTGATGTAGCAGGGACGGAAGACCCTTGCTGACAAAGTTGGATTTAGCCCACAGAATCCGAAATCGACGTCCCTCCGCCGACATTCCAGCGGCGCTAAAGCGCCGCCGGAGCCTTTAAGTCGGCTTCTCCCCTAGACGCCGCTTTGAGGAGAACGGCGGCGTTGCTAAGCCGTCCGGATGAAGCCTGATTCCTCCGACCTTTCGGTCATCGATACGCCGTTCGATTCTGCCTTGAGCGAGCGCTACCTCGTCTATGCGCTCTCCACGATCACCGCGCGGTCGCTGCCCGATGTGCGCGATGGGTTGAAGCCGGTGCATCGGCGGTTGCTGTGGGCAATGCGGTTGTTGAAGCTCGATCCCGGCCGAGCAGCCGGTGGCGACCTTCTCCCAGAAGGTCGCAACACGACTGCTTACAAGAAATGCGCTCGCGTCGTGGGCGATGTGATCGGCAAATATCATCCGCATGGCGACCAGTCGGTCTATGATGCGATGGTGCGGCTCGCGCAGTCGTTTGCGCTGCGCTATCCCTTGGTCGACGGGCAGGGCAATTTCGGCAATATCGACGGGGATAATGCCGCGGCGTATCGCTATACCGAGGCGCGGCTGACCGCGACCGCGGCGCGGCTGATGGCCGGGCTCGACGAAGGCACGGTGGATTATCGCCAGACCTATAATGGGGAGGATGAGGAGCCCGAGGTGTTCCCCGGGCTGTTCCCCAATCTGCTCGCCAACGGATCGAGCGGGATCGCGGTGGGGATGGCGACCTCGATCCCGCCGCACCATGTCGGCGAATTGATCGCCGCGGCGAACCACTTGATCGACGAGCCGGGGGCCGCGGACGATGCGCTGATGGCGTTCGTGCGCGGGCCCGACTTTCCCACCGGCGGGGTGCTGGTCGATGGGGCGGCGGCGATCGGCCAAGCGTATCGGGCGGGGCGCGGGAGTTTCCGGCTGCGCGCCAGGATCGAGGTCGAGCGCGAGAAGGGCGGGGGATGGTATCTGCTGGTCAGCGAAATCCCGTACGGGGTGCAGAAGGGCAAGTTGATCGAGGCGATCGCGGGGCTGATCGGGGACAAGAAACTTCCTATTCTCGCCGATGTGCGCGACGAGAGCGATGCTGCTGTGCGGATCGTGCTCGAGCCGCGGTCGCGGACGGTCGATCCCGAACTGTTGATGGAGAGCCTGTTCCGGATGAGCGAGCTGGAAGTGCGCTTTCCGCTGAACTTGAACGTGCTCGACAAGACGCGGACCCCGGGGGTGATGAGCCTCAAGCAGGCGCTGAGCGCGTGGCTCGAGCATCAGATCGAAGTGTTGCTGCGGCGGAGCGTGACGCGGATCGGCAAGATCGACGACCGGCTCGAATTGCTCGACGGGTATCTGGTGGCGTTCCTCAACCTCGACCGGGTGATCGAGATCATCCGCACCGAGGACGAGCCGAAGACGGTGATGATGGCCGAGTTCGCGCTTAATGAGCGCCAGGCGGAGGCGATCCTCAACATGCGGCTGCGATCGTTGCGGCGGCTCGAGGAGTTTGAGATCGGCAAGGAGCGCGCGGCCTTGGCCAAGGAGCGCGAAGGGTTGGCGGCGCTGGTCGAAAGCCCGGTCAAGCAGAGGAACCGGTTGAAAAAGGATCTGGCGGGGCTGGCGGCGGCTTATGCGGGGGATGAGCGGCGGACCCAGTTGAAGGAGGCGGGCCCCGCACGCGAGCTCGACTGGAGCCAGATGATCGAAAAGGAACCGGTGACGGTGATCCTCTCGCAGCGCGGGTGGATCAAGGGCCTGCGCGGGCATGTCGCGCTGTCCGAGGTGGCGGAGATGAAGTGGCGCGAGGGCGACGGGCCGCGCTTCGCCTTTCACGCGCAGACGACCGACAAGTTGCTGGTGATGGCCGACAATGGCCGGGTCTATGCGCTGGGCGGGGACAAATTGCCCGGCGGGCGCGGGTTCGGCGAGCCGCTGCGGCTGTCGCTCGACCTCGAGGCCGAGGCCGTGATCGTGGCGATGATGGTGGTGAGGAGCGACGCGCGGTTGTTCGTCGCGACCAGCGACGGGCGCGGCTTCGTGACCAGTGGCGAGGCGGTGATGGCCGAAACGCGCAAGGGCAAGCAGCTCGTCAATCTGCGGCCGGGAGCGAAGGTCGTGGTGCTGCGCGCGGTCGCGGCGAGCGACGATGCGATCGCGGTGATCGGCGACAATCGCAAGATGCTGGTGTTCCGGCTCGACGAACTGCCCGAGCTTGGACGCGGGTCGGGGGTGCAATTGCAGCGCTATCGCGACGGCGGCCTGAGCGATGCGCTGACGTTTGCGATGGCCGAGGGGATCAGCTGGCCCTTGGCCGGGGAAGCCAAGCGGGTGCGGACCGAGAGCGATCTCACGCCGTGGCGCGCGATCCGCGGCGCGAGCGGGCGGATCGCGCCCAACGGCTTTCCGCGCAGCAACCGGTTCGAACCGCTGGCGCCGACCAACCCGGCGCCGTGACGATCCGTTAACCTGTCGTCTTTACTCCGAACGGATGCAGGTGGCGGCATCCCGTTCGACGGAGCAATATGGTGCGCGCGGAGCGGCCCGCGACGACCCACGCCGATCGCCCGCCGACCCCCGCCCATCGCCCATCGACGCCGACAATCGCGCTTTGCTGAGCGCGCTGCCGATCGCCGCGGCCATCGTCGGGCTGACCTCCCGCGGGGTGCTCAAGCTGATCGAGCAAAATCAGCGGTTCGACGAGGTCATTGCGCTGTCCGGCGACGCGGCGATGTCCGAAGGCGATTTTCGCAACTGCATGCATCTTCAGATCGCGCAAATGATGACGGCCTTCCTGGCCGATCCGAACGCCGCCAACGAGCTCGATTTCTGCGACGGTCGCGGGATCGGCGCGCGGCATTATCGGATCAAGCTGGCGCCGCTCCAGCGCGACACTCTGCGGGATCGGCCACGGTGCCTGGTCTGTCTCGTCGATCGCTCGATCGAAGTGCGCGCCGAGCGATCATTGCGCGCCGAGATGCTGCGCGACAGCCTGACCGGGCTGCCAAACCGGCTGAGCTTCACCGAAGCGGTCGAAACGGCGGGCGGCAGCACCGACCCCAAGCGCGGGCACGACCATGCCGTGCTGGTGGTCGATATGCGGCGCTTCAGCCGGATCAACGAATCAATGGGCAGTCTTGCCGGCGACGAATTGCTGATCACCTTTGCCCGGCGGCTGATTTCGGCGTTGCGCACGGGCGATGTGCTGGCGCGCACCGGGGGCAATGAGTTCGGCGTACTGGTCGGGCTCAAGCGGGGGGTCGACGACGCGCTCGCCGCGGCCGAGCGAATCCAGCAAGTGATGACCGCGCCATTCCGCCTGAGCGAACTCGAGATCCGGGTCGAGTGCGCGATCGGCGTGGCGTTGATGGACGGCAGCCAGGACCCCGAGGAACTGTTTCGCCAGGCGCAGTTCGCGGTCAAGCAGGCCAAGGCGATCGGCAAGCCGCAAGTCTATGAGCCAAAGGAAGCGAGCGCGGCACGGCGCCGCTTCTCGATCGAGACCGAGCTCAGGCGCGCGCTCGACAAGGACCAGCTGCAATTGTTCTACCAGCCGCTGATCGACCTGAAGTCGGGTGAGGTGGCGGGGTTCGAGGCGCTGGCGCGCTGGACCCACGAGGACCGCGGCGAGATTTCGCCGGTCGAATTCATTCCCGTGGCAGAGGAAAGCGGGTTGATCCTGACGCTTGGCCGCTGGGCGATGGACAAGGCCGCGCACACGCTGGCTGCGTGGGACGTCAAGGCCGGTGCCGAACTGCCCTTCTATGTCGGAGTCAATCTGAGCGCGATCCAGGTCGCGCGCGACGACGTCGCCGACATGGTGGCGAGCGCGCTGCGCTCGAACGGGCTGGCCGGGCGCCGGTTGACGCTCGAATTGACCGAAAGCTCGATCGTCCAGGATCCGGCGCGCGCGATCCGCGTGTTCGAGGCGCTGAAGGCGCTCGATGCAACGGTCGCGATGGATGATTTTGGAACCGGCTATTCAAGCCTCGCCTACCTCCAGCGGCTGCCGATCGACGTGCTCAAGATCGACCGGAGTTTCGTCACGGGCATGATGTCCGACCCCGACAGCGTGGCGATCGTCCGCGCGGTGCTGAGCCTGGCCGAGGCGCTGGGCATGTCGACCACCGCCGAGGGGATCGAGACGGTCGAGCTGGCGACCACGCTGGCAGCGCTGGGCTGTGCCAGCGGGCAGGGCTATTATTTCGCCAAGCCACTCGAGGCCGAGGCGGCGCTGGCCTTTTGGCAGGCGCGCCGCAAGAAACGCTGATTGATTTGGTCGGTGCCGATCCCCGACCGATTCTGCGACAGGCTCGGGGTGCGCGCGGGTCGGAGCGGGTTTTCCTGACAGCGTTGGGAGGGGCGTCTGGATGCCGCTCGAGATCAGGGCCAGAGCGGTGAGGGCGGGTGCCCAAGAGCGGGGCGGTCGACGGTTTCGGGGCGCCAACGCCGCCACGCTTTCTCGTGAAAGAAGAAAGCGACGGCATTGATGCACGGCTCGATGATCGCGATTCCGCCGGCGATCGAAAGCGAGCCGGTGAAGAGGTAAGCGACGGTGAAGCCGATCGTCAGATGGATCGACAGATAGGTCAGGGTCTTGGCAAGATCGCGGGGCATTGCGCGACGATGGCCGGGAGACGATGCTTGCGCCAGACTAAAGTGGAGCGCCCGACGAGGCGTGCTGCAGAATGTCGTCGAGCAAGACCGTGAAGCGGTCATCAGTCGGGAAGTCGGCGTCGACCCGGGTGGCCTCGATCGCGCGCAGGGTGGTGGCGACGACCGGGTCGGTCCGCTGGCCCGTCAATCAATACGGGTTGCGGTTCGGTCGCATAACGGAAGCCAGGCGTTGCCGGGTTTCCATTCCCAAACGATAGACTGTCGCCGATCGTCGTCGCCGGAGCGACCTGGCCGGAGCCGGTCGACTTGGGCGGTTAGCGACCAGATATTGTCTGAGACGGTCAGCCGATAGTCGCGGTAAAAGCCGTGATTCTCGAAGGTGCGGGCAAAATAAAGCCCGGTTGCGGGATCAACGCCGAACACGCTGAAGGTGTCGAACGGTTTGTCGGCGATGATCGCGCGCTCGTCCTGGAACAGGAAGAAGCTTCCGGTGTGCCAATGCGCGCTATGGGTACTCGTCCACGGTTCGCCGTTCGCCTTCGGATCGCCCGATTGATCGGTGCCGCCATAGGAAGTGCCACTTGCCTGCCAGTTGCCGAGGAAAACATCGAGCGCATCATGTTTTGCGCCCCGTCGAGGCGGTTTGTCGGACATATGGCGCTCCTGTGGCGCTCCTGTTTCAACGCGTTCCACAGCGAAAATACTCTCCGTCGCTGCGTTAGTTCCCGCTCCCAAGCGCCACGCTTCGCGCGACGATCCCGTCGAAATCTCGACCGGTCGGGAAGTTGGCGTCGACCCAGGCGGTTTCGATCGCGCGCAGGGTGGTGGCGACTGCCGGGCCCTGGGGCACGCCGCGCGCGACCAGCGCACCGCCACCGATCGGGAAATTGGGCAATGGCCAGTCGGCGATGTCGGCGGCGGCGACGGACCGGCTGGCGAGGAGCAGGCGGTCGAGCGCGGCGTCGGTGCCGTGGCGGTAGGCGAGGGCGCGCGGATTGCGGTCGAGCGCGGGGTCGGCGGCGGCGGCGAGGCGGAGACGTGCTTTCTTGCTCAACTTGAGCCGCGCCGCGACCTTGGCCGCGATGGCGGGATCGCGCGGCAGGATCGCGGCGAGGCGGCGCAATGCGGACGGAGGGATGGCGGCCGCAGTCTCGGCGGCGGCGAGCGCGGCGATGCGGGCGGGGGCGTCGGGCGCGAGCTCGGGCAGGACGGGGGTGAGGATGCCGTGGTCGACCATCACGCTCAACGTCGGGGAGGGATCGGGCAGGCCGAGCAATTTGAGCAATTCGTCGGCGATGCGCTCGCGGCTCAGCGCCATCAAATCATTGGCGCGCGCGGCGCAGGCGGCAAGCGCGGCGGGATCAAGCGGTCCGCTGCCGAAGCGGGCGTGGAAGCGGAACAGGCGCAGGATGCGGAGGTGGTCTTCGGCGATGCGCTGGAGCGGGGCGCCGATGAAGCGCACGCGGCGGGCGAGGATGTCGGCCTCGCCCCCGACATGGTCGATCACCTCGCCGCTCGTCGGATCGGCATAGAGCGCGTTGATGGTGAAGTCGCGGCGCGCGGCGTCGGCCGCCCAATCGTCGGTGAAGGAGACCGTGGCGCGGCGCCCGTCGGTGTCGAGGTCGCAGCGCAAGGTGGTGACTTCGACCAACGTGCCCGACGCTATTGCGGTGACGGTGCCGTGGGCGATCCCGGTCGGGACGGCCTTGATCCCGGCGTCTTCGAGGCGGCGCACGACCTCAAGCGGGGCATGCGGCGTGGCAATGTCGAGGTCCTCGGCGGGGAGCCCGAGCAGCGCGTCGCGGACCGCTCCGCCGACGAAGCGCGCGCCGCCGCGGTCGGCATCGAGCGCGCGAAGCAGGCGGGCGATCCCGGGGCGCGCGAGCCACGCCTGCGGATCGACCTTCATGCGATTCGCCGTGTCAGATTGACCAGCATGGCCGCGGTCGCGCCCCAGATCCGGCGATCCTGCCACATGATCTCGTAATAAGCGCGGTGGCGGCCCTTGTAATAGGTCTGGCGATGCTGTTGCCGAGCGGGATCGAGCACGAAGGCGAGGGGTGCCTCGAACCAGTCGTCGACCTCGGCCGGATTGGCGACGAGCGGGAGGTCGGGCGGGATGACGGCGACGACGGGCGTGACGCCGAAACCGGTGATGGTGCGATAATGGTCGGCCTCGCCGAGGATCCCGACCTCAGCCGGGTCGAGCGCGATTTCCTCCCAAGCCTCGCGCAGCGCGGCGCCGCGCGCATCCTCGCCATCGTCGATCCGTCCGCCGGGGAAGGCGATCTGGCCGCCATGGTCGCGCAAGGCGCTGCTGCGCTGGGTGAGGATCAAGCCGGGTTCGGGGCGGTCGGTGATGGCGACCAGCACGGCGGCCTCGCGCAGTGGATCGTCCGAGCCTTCGACGAGGTCGCCGGCCATGACATCGCTCGAGGTGGCGAGGGTCAGCGCGGCGGCGATGCGCGCGACGAGGGTCATGCGCCTGGGGCCGGCGCGGCGCCCGGCTCGAGCGCGAAAAAGGCACCGTCGGACCACACGCCGGGGGGCTGGTGACCCTCGGCGAGCGCGAGGTCGGCGAGTTCATAATAAAGCGCGCGCGACAGTTCGGCCTCGAGCCCGTGGCGGACGGCGAGGCGGGGGGAGGGGCCGTCGAGGGTGTCGACCACGCGCAACGGGTGATCGGGACCGGCGATGATCGCGTCGCCGCTGTCGAGGGCGAAGGCGATTCGACGCTGCTCGCGCTCGCCTTCGCTGGTCATGGTCAGCGCGCGAAAGGCGGTCGCTTCGACCTCGATGGTCAGTTTCTCGGCCGGGGTGACGAGCATGTGGCGGCCATCGGGCTCGCGCCTCAGGACGGTGGCGAACAGCCGCACCATCGCCGCACGCCCGATCGGCTGGCCCTGATGATACCAGGTGCCGTCGCGCGCGATGCGCATCTCGCTGTCGCCGCAATGGCTGGGGTGCCAATGATCGACCGGGGGGTGCGCGCGGTCGGCGATCGCAGCGGCCAGCGCGGCGAGTGACTGTCCGGCGAGATCGATCGGGGGGCGGGATTCGGGCATTGGCCTTCCCATGTCATTGCCAGCACAGCGACGCAATCTCGCCTTGCGCCGAGTGGATTGCTTCGTCACTGCGTTGCTC
>CAXSCF010000014.1:0-12950 GCA_964235815.1 uncultured Sphingomicrobium sp. | reverse complement strand
ATCGGCGATCGCCGCGCCGAGCTGGTCGAGCGACAAACCGGCAAGATCGATCGGGGGGCGGGTTTCGGGCATGATCGCGGCTCTAGGACAAAGCAGGGCGCCGCAAAACAAAAAGCAGGACTGCCCGCTCGACTTGCTCGGGACCTGCTTCACAAGCTCAGGGCGAACGGTATGAGGAGGGCATGGGCGATCCACTCCTCACGCGCACCGCGATCGTCACCGGGGGCGGCAAGCGCGTCGGGGCGGGGATCGCCGGCGCGCTGATCGCCGACGGGTGGCGGGTGTTCGCGCATGTTCACCACGATGCGGATGAGGTGCCGGCCGGAGCGGTCAAGCTGGTCGCCGATCTCGCCGCCGCCGACTGCGGCGAAGCGCTGTTCGCGAAGGTCGAGGGGCCGGTCGCGCTGCTGGTCAACAATGCCGCGCGCTTCGCGCACGATGCGTTCGGGAGCGCGAGCGCGGCCGAGTTCGACGCGCACATGAGGGTCAATGCGCGCGCGCCGATGTTGCTGATCGATGCGCTGGCGCGGCGTCACGCGGCGGGGAGCAGCGCGCTGGTGGTCAATATCCTCGATGCCAAATTGGCCGCGCCCAACCCCGATTATCTGAGCTATACCTTGTCCAAATATGCCGCGGCGGGGCTGACCGAGCTGGCCGCGCGGGCGCTGGCGGGGCGGGGGATCAGGGTCAATGCGATCGCCCCGGCGCTGATGTTGCCGTCGGGGCCGCAGGACGAGGCCGACTTTGCCCGGGTCCATGCGCTCAACCCGCTTGGCCGGGGAGTTGAAGTGGACGATATTATTGCAGCGCTAAGGTTCCTCGTCGACCAGCCGGCGATGACCGGGCAAACGCTGGTGATCGACGGCGGGCAGCGCTTCATGGCCCTGCCGCGCGACGTCCAATTTCTGGAGACATGATGAGCGACGATGACGGACTGGACGGGATGGTGCCCGCGGCGCTCAAGGTGCGCCAGCAGCGGATCGTGATCGACGCGATCGAGGTGATGGCCGACATCGGGTTCCACGCCTTTGAAATCGGGACGCCGCAGCGCTTGCTGATCAGCATCGAATTGTGGCTCGACCCGGCGGCGCCGGTTGGCGACGACGATCCGGCGGGGGCGTGGGACTATGACGTCGTCGTCCAGGCGGTGCGCGGCCTGGCGACCGAGCGGCGCTATAATTTGCAGGAGACCCTGGTCCACGCGATTTTCGCGCGAATCGCCGCGCTTCACGGAATCGTCGCGATCAAGGTGTCGAGCGCCAAGCCCGACGTTTACCCCGACGCGCGCGGCGTCGGCGTTGAAATCGCCTCGTTTCATGGCACCGCCCCTTGAGCGCGCGCGATTCATCCGGGGAAAGTCGGTGGCGATCCGGAACAAAAGGCATTGCGCCGCCTTTTTGCCTTAGTTAAGAAGCGCGACAACCGATGTATCAACATATCATCGGCGGTCTGCTAAATAAGCGCGGCGTGGTTGATAACGGGGTGTCGGTCTGTTCCCGTCAATCCCGTGGGGCCAGCTCGGAATGAGGAGAACCTTGGCTTAATGTCCTACGCCAATCGCAAGCAGCTCAGCAACAATCGAACGGTGCCGATCGTCATGTCGGCGTTGATCACGTTCCTGCTGGGGTATGCCCTGGTCAGTGGTCTCGCGTTCAGCGTCGTGAAGAAAGCGGCCGAGGACCTCAAGACCTTCGACGTCGAGAATGAACCGCCGCCGCCGCCCGACGAGCCGCCGCCGCCGCCCGAGAAGAATCCGCTGCCCCCGCCCCCGCCGCAGGTCAGCGCGCCGCCGCCACTGGTGCGGATCGAAACCCCGGCGCCGCCAATCCGCACGACTCCGGTGATCCAGCCGACTCCGCCGGTGACGGTCACGGCTCGTCCGGCTCCGCCGGCTCCGCCCGCCCCGCCGGCGCCATTGCCGCCACGGGTCTCGCAAGCGGCGAGGTCCAACGCGAATATCGGAAGTTTGATCACCGACGATGACTATCCGGAATCCGCGAAAGCCAATGGCGTAACGGGGACGGCCCGAGCGACCTTGCAGATTTCGGCTGCAGGTCGAGTAACCGCTTGCACCATCACGCAATCGACCGGCAACGCCGCCTTGGATAATACGGTTTGCCGGGTGATCAAAGCGAGGGGGCGTTTCACCCCCGCGAAAGACCAGAATGGCCAGCCGATTCCGGATACGGTCAACACGCCCGCTATTCGCTTCCAGATCAACGAAGAATAATCGAGAGCGGCCGATCCGGTCGCACAGAGCTCAAGAGGAAAGACAAACCAATGGCAACTCCCGCTCCCGCCGCTGCTCAAGGTGATTTCGGCCTGATGAACGCCCTCCACGAAGGCGGGATCATCAGCTGGTCGGTGTTCGTGATCCTGGTGATCATGTCGATCGGCACCTTCTACATCCTGTTCACCAAGTTCCTGCAGCAGCAGAAGATCATGAACCAGGGCAAGAAGGTCCGTTCGAGCTTCTGGAATTCGCCCAATCTGCGCGATGCCTCGGGCAAGCTCGAGACCAAGAGCGCCTATCGCTCGATCGTCGACGACGCGCTCGTCGCGCAGGACCAGCACAGCAAGCTGACCGACCCGGTCGACCAGCATGAATGGGTCGCGGGCAGCCTTGGCCGCTCGCAAGGCGCGATCGGCGCGCGGCTCGGCGAAGGCCTCGCCTTCCTCGCCACGGTCGGATCGACCGCGCCGTTCATCGGGCTGTTCGGGACCGTCATCGGCATCTATCGCGCGCTGATCAAGATCGGCGCTTCGGGCGACGCGTCGATCACCACGGTTGCCGGCCCGGTCGGCGAAGCGCTGATCATGACCGCGCTCGGGCTGGTCGTCGCGGTCCCCGCGGTGCTCGCCTACAACTGGCTGATCCGTCGCAACAAGACGATCATGGAAGATCTCGGCGCCTTCACCAACGACGTTCATGGCTACCTTGCTTCGGCTGGCGCCGTGAAGCCGATGGCGGGCGGCACCGTCCCGGCGCAGACCCGCACCGCGTCTGCCCCGACCCCGCGTGGCACCGAACCGGTTCGTCCGGGCATGACCCCGACCGGCGCGCAGGCGACTCCGGGCACGACCACGACCCGTTAAGCCTCATCGCCCGGACCGGGGTGACCGGTCCGGGCGCCTGAAACACAAGAAGGAACAGCGCCTCATGTCGATGAGCGTAGGACAAGGCGACGAGGGCGAAGACACCCCGATGTCGGACATCAACACCACGCCGCTGGTCGACGTGATGCTGGTGCTGCTGATTATCTTTTTGATCACCGTTCCGGTCGTGATTCAGACGGTGCCGGTCAAACTGCCGAGTGTCGTCAACCAGGTCACGCAGACCAAGCCCGAGAATATCTCGCTGTCGGTCAAGGGCAATGGCGCGGGCGGATGCGACGTCTATTGGAATTTGACCAAGGTCACCAACGACCAATTGCTCGAGCGCGCGGTCAAAAAGCTCGAGGACCAGATCAAGGCGGTCGGTGGGGTGCAGAACATCAACGAGGATAATATGCCCGAAGCGCATATCCGCGGCGATGTCGACACGCCTTACAAGTGCATCGGCGGCGCGGTGTTCACGATGCAGCGCGCGGGCTTCGCGCGGGTCGGGTTCATTTCGCAGCCCAGCCCGCTCGTGAACCAGTAAACGGAGATTTTTCGCCATGGCGATGCAGACAACCGGCAGCAACACCGAAGGTGAGCCGATGATGGACATCAACACGACGCCGTTGATCGACGTCATGCTGGTGCTCCTGATCATGCTGATCATCACGATCCCGCCGCAGACCCACGCGGTGAAGCTCGATTTGCCGCAGAACAACCCCAATGACGTTCCGCCGCCGATCGACCCGATCAAGAACAAGATCGTCATCACCCAGGCGGGGCAGATTTTGTGGAATGGCGCGGCGGTCGACGCCAATCAGCTCAAGCTGTTCCTCGACGCGACCCAGCAGATCGACCCGGTTCCCGAGCTTCACCTCCAGCCCGAGCCCGATGCGCGCTACGAGCTGGTCGACGAGGTCCTCGCGGTGACCAAGAAGGCCAACGTCACCAAGATGGGGTTCGTCGGCAACGAAGCCTATATGAAGGCCTTCTGAGGCGCGATTCGAGCGCTGAGACGATCACGGGCGGTCCTTCGGGGCCGCCCTTTTTCGTTGCGATCGGGGAGCATATCGAGTCGCGGACGTGGATCGATCAGCGCCGTCTCGCCATGCGGCGTTGCCCACAAAGCCGAGATCGACGCCGGCTGCGGCGAGGACATTGAAGAAGCAAGTCGTTCCTTTGCCGCCGGGCGCGAAATCAGGCGATCCGGGCCGCGCTGCGACACGATGATGTTCTTCCGGATCGGCGAGCGACCCGGTCGGGACACCGCAAAAGCGTTCCGCGCGGTGGGCGAAGCCGGCTGGCGTTTCTGCGCCCGAGCGAAACATCGGCGCTTTGTTGAGCAATCCTTGTGCAGCCAGCGCCGCGCGCGCCCGCTCGACGCCCCACGCCTTCCATAACGGCCGGGACTGATCGGCGAACGCGCGCATTGCCTGACGATCGATGAACTCGACGAAAACTCCGTGCTGGTGCGCGAGGGAGACCAGGCATTTGGTAGTCCGCACTGTCGGCGACCGAGCGCCGCTCACGCGCGGGATATCCTCGCCGCCATAATCATCGTCGATGCGGATTTGCTCGCGTCGGATACCGCACCGCTCAAGGAGGGGTATCAAGTCGCTGCTGCGGGTCGCCGGAGCAAGCGCCAAAGCGAGGATGGCCGCTAACATGGCGCGATCATGTGGGTCCCACGATGAAATGCCAAGCAAAACAGCGTCGTCAGAGGTAGACGAAGTAATGCTTGCAACGTCCTGTCAATAATGAGACGTTATCTCATCTTGTGAAGGAGGTCCGCATGTCCGCCACCGCTGCCGCCACCGCCGATCCCACTCCGATGCTCGAGATGAACACCACGCCGCTGATCGACGTGATGCTCGTCCTGCTGGTGATGCTGATCATCACCATCCCGCCGCAAAGCCATGTGGTGAAGGTCGATCTGCCCAACGGGCCGACCGAGCTGATCCCCGATCCGGTCAAGAATTCGCTGGTCGTCACCGCGAACGGGGAGTTGCGGTGGAACGGGGCGCGGGTGTCGAAGCCTGAGCTGCGCCGATTGCTCGATGCGACCGCGACGATGGACCCCGCGCCCGAACTTCATTTCCAGCCCGACGCGGCGGCGCGCTACGGATTGGTCGACGAAGTGCTGGGGATGAGCAAGCAAGCGGGCGTGACCCGCATGGGCTTTGTCGGCAATCAGGATTTCGCGCGCGCTTTTTGACGATCGGCGGCGGCGTCGGCCGGGATCAGGCGGGCCTGAACGTCAGCGACAGGCCATTGATGCAGTGGCGCTTGCCAGTCGGCTTGGGACCGTCGTCGAAGACATGCCCCAAATGCCCGCCACAGCGGCGGCAATGCTCCTCGGTCCGGCCCATGCCGAGGGTCGAATCGCGGCGGTTGCGGACCGCGTTAGGAAGCGCGGCGTAGAAGCTTGGCCAGCCGGTGCCGCTGTCGAATTTGGTGGTCGAGGCGTAGAGCGGAAGGGCGCAACCGGCGCAGGCGAACGTGCCGCGGCGATGCTCCTTGTTGAGCGGGCTGGTGAACGGCGCTTCGGTGCCTTCCTCGCGCAGGATGCGGAAGCGGTCGGAGCCGAGGCGGCGTTTCCAGTCGGCCGGGGTATGCGTGACTTCGAAGGTCTCGGCGGCGGCGGCGGGGGTCGAGCGGCTGCACGCGGCGAAAGTCGCGCCGATCGCGGCGAGGGCGCCGGCGCCGAGCAGGCCGCGGCGGTCGAGGTTGGCGTTGAACATGGGATTACTCCTTTGATGCAAGGAGATACGCGCGGTGGGGTGAATGGATGCGGAACGGGGGTAGTGCATCGTGTTGGCGGTCACTTACCGTTTTACCGCCCCCTCTCCCTCCCAACGCCGAAGGGGCGGCGGGCCCCTTCCTTACCCGCGAGGGGAGAGGGGTAGATCTCTCTCGTGAGGGGAGAGGGGTAGAGAATCAAGCCGCCAATCCGTCGAACTGGAGGCGAGCGAGGCGGGCGTATAGACCGCTTTGCGCGGTCAGGCTGGCGTGGGTGCCTTCTTCGACGATGCGGCCGTGGTCCATCACCACGATGCGATCGGCGGCGCGGACCGTGGCCAAGCGGTGGGCGATGACGATCGTGGTCCGGTTTTCCATCAGCCGTTCGAGTGCGTCCTGAACCGCGGCCTCGCTTTCGGCGTCGAGCGCGCTGGTCGCTTCGTCGAGCAGGAGCAAGGGGGCGTCGCGGCGCAGCAGGGCGCGGGCGATGGCGATGCGCTGCCGCTGCCCGCCGGACAATCGCGCGCCGCCTTCGCCCATGAAAGTGTCGAGGCCCTGGGGCAAAGCGCGAAGGAAGCTTTCGGCATTGGCGTCGCGCGCGGCCGCCCAGATCTCGTCTTCGGACGCGTCCCAATTGCCGTAGCGCAGATTGTCGCGCGCCGAGGAGGCGAACAGCACGACTTCCTGCGGCACCATCGCGATGCGCTGGCGGATGTCGGCGGGGTCGGCATCGCGCAGATCGACCCCGTCGAGGGTGATGCGGCCGTGCTGTGGGTCGTAGAAGCGCTGGGTGAGTTGAAACAAGGTGGTCTTGCCGGCGCCCGACGGGCCGACCACGGCGAGGCGCTCATGCGGGCGAAGTTCAAGGCTGAAGCCGTCAAGCGCGCTGACCTCGGGGCGGGTTGGATAGCGGAAGCCGACCTGATCGAAGCGCAGGCGGCCTTCGGCGGGGAGCGGCAATGCGGTGGGATCAAGCGGGGCGGCGATGTAGGGCTTGGCGGTGAGCAATTGGTTGAGCCGTTCGGAGGCGCCCGCCGCGCGGAGGACATCGCCATAGACTTCGGACAAGGCCCCGAACGCGCCGGCGAGGAGGCCGCCGTAAAGGACGAAGGCGGCAATCGTGCCGCCGCTGATCCGCCCCGCGGCGACGTCGATCGCCCCCTGCCAGATGACGAAGGTGATCGCCGAGAAGATCAGGGCGATGACGATCGCGGTCATCAGCGCGCGCAGCAGGATGCGGCGCTTGGCGGTGGCGAACACGGTTTCGGTGGCGGCGGCGAAGCGCTCGGTCTCGCGGCCCTGCTGGTTGAAGGCCTGGACGATCTTCATCGCGCCGAGCACTTCGCTGGTGACGGTACCGACGTCGGCGATGCGATCCTGGCTCTTGGTCGAGACCGCGCGCACCTTGCGCCCGAGGATGGTGATCGGAATGACCACGACCGGTATGCCGAGCATCATCATGCCGGCAAGCTTGGGCGCGAGATAGAATAATGCGCCGATGCACGCCGCGCCCATGACGATGTTGCGCAACGCGACCGAGACGGTGGTGCCGACGACCTGTTCGATGATCGTCGTGTCGACGGTCAGCCGGCTGGTGATTTCGGCGGGGCGGTTTTCCTCGAAGAAGCCCGGCGCGAGGCGCAGCAGGTTGCGGTGCACGGCAAGGCGGATGTCGGCGACGACGCGCTCACCCAGCCAGGCGACGAAATAATAACGCGTCGCGGTGGCGAGCGCCATGACGATGACCAGCAGCAGGAGATATTCGAACCAGCGCGCGATGTCGCCGGATTGCCCCGAGTGCGCGCTGAAGCCGCGGTCGATGATCAGCTTGAAGGCATAGGGCACTCCCGAGGTCGCGGCGGCGGCGACGATCAAGGCGGTCGCCGCGCCGGCAAGCTGCGCCGGATAGCGCCGCGCCTTGTCCCATACCATCGCCAGGCTGGCGAACGACTTGGGCTTGGCTGCGAGTTGTGCGGGGGAAGGGGAAGTCGCCATTGCGCGGGGTTCTAGCAGTGTGCCTTGCGCGCCTCAATCGCTGCGTTGCGGTCGCGGCGGTGCAGCATTCGCTTGCCGGGGGAGCAAGAACTGCCCACAACCGTTACAACCCTGTCATAATCCGCGGAGATGCAATGCTGTACGACGCCTATGAGGTGCAACGTTCGTTGATGGCCGGGGCAAGCCGGCTTGCCGGCCTCGGCGCCGGATGGCTCAACAATCCGTCCAATCCGTTCAGCTACTCGTCGATGGGTCCGGTGGTCGCCGCCGGGCTTGGGGTGTTCGCGCATGCCAATGCCCAGCGCGGCAAGCCCGAGTTCGGCTTTACCGAGGCCATCGTCGGCAGGACGACCGTCGCGGTCGACGAGGACATCGTGCTGCGCAAGCCGTTCGGGCAATTGAAGCGCTTTCGCAAGGTTGGGGTCAACCAGCAGCCGCCGCTGCTGATCGTGGCGCCGATGTCGGGCCATTATGCGACGCTGTTGCGCGGGACGGTCGAGCGGATGCTTCCACGCCAGGATGTGTTCATCACCGACTGGCGCGACGCCAAATTGGTTCCGACTGCGGATGGTCGCTTCGACCTCGACGATTATGTCGATTATCTGATCGAATATTGCGCCGCCGTGTTCGAGACGACGGGGCAGCGGCCGCATGTCCTGGCGGTGTGCCAGCCGTCGGTCCCGGCCTATGCCGCGGTGGCGATCATGAACGCCGACAAGCATCCGGCCCGGCCCAAGTCGCTGACGATGATGGGCGGCCCGGTCGATACGCGCGCCGCGCCGACCGCGGTCAATACGCTCGCCACCCAGCGGCCCCATGCGTGGTTTCAGCAAAATGCCATCGCGACGGTGCCGATGATGCATGCCGGAGGGGGGCGCAAGGTCTATCCGGGGTTTCTCCAGCTCGCCGGGTTCATGACCATGAACCTCGGCAACCACCTCGTTTCGCACTACGAAATGTTCAAGCATCTGGTGATCGGGGACGAGGAAAGCGCCGACGCGACACGCGACTTCTACGACGAATATCTGTCGGTGTGCGACATGACGGCGGAGTTTTACCTGCAGACGGTCGATGTCGTGTTCCAGCGCCACTTGCTGCCCAAGGGCGAATATCGGCACCGTGGGAAACTGGTCGATCCGGCGGCGATCCGCGACACCGCCTTGCTCGCGATCGAGGGTGAGCGCGACGATATTTCGGGGATCGGGCAGACCAAGGCGGCGCTCGACCTGGCGACCAGGCTGGCGGCGGGCAAAAAGCAATATCTGATGGCCAAGGACGTCGGGCATTACGGCATCTTCAACGGCCGGCGGTGGCGCGAGAATATCGCTCCCGTGGTCGAGAAGTTCATCGCCGCGAACAGCTAGTCCGTCATCCTGAACTTGTTTCAGGATCCACGGTCGGGCGGGTAGTGCCTTCAATGGCGACGTTCATACTTGCGGCGCGATGGATGCTGAAACGAGTTCAGCATGACGGGCTTAATGCTGCACCTTTACCTTCTTGACGAGGATCAGCGCGGCGGCGCTGGCGGCGGCGGCGGTGACGGCGCTGCCGACCAGGGCGAGGTGGAAGTCTGCGATCAGCTTCGCGCCGGTCTGCGCGAGGACGATGCCGAGCGCGGCAGTTGCGATGAGTCCGCCGGCCCGCGCGACCGCGCTGTTGAAGCCCGAGGCGGTGCCGACGTGGCGCTCGTCGACCGAGCCGAGCACCGAGCTGGTCAGCGGCGCGACCGCGATCGCCATCCCCGCCGCCATGACCACCATCGCCGGGAAGACGCTGGTCCAATAGCTGGTGGTCGCGCCGATGCGCAGGGCGATCAGCAAACCGACTGCCACGACCAGCGGTCCGGCCACGAGGAACCAGCGCGGGCCAATCCGGCCGGCGACTTGGCCGATCGGCGGCGAGGCGAGGGTCAGCAAAATCGGCAAGGGTAGCATCGCCATCCCGGCCTGGACCGGCGAATAGCCGCCCGCCGAGATCAGCACATACGGAATGAGCAGCATCGCCGCGCCGAACGCGCCGTAGAGCAGGAAGGTCAGCAAGTTGAGCCCGGCAAACTGGCGGTCGCCGAACATCGCCAGCGGCATCATCGCCTTGTCGCCGCGCCGGGCCTCGACCCACAGGAAGGCGGCGAGCATGGCGAAGCCCGCGGCGACAGCGGCGATCGCGATCGGATCAAGCTGGGCCGAGGACGACCAGCGGGTCAGGCCATAGGTTGCCCCGCCGAGCCCGAGCATGGCGAGGCCGGCCCCGGCATAATCGGTGCGCGCCGCGCCTTTATCTTCACTTTCAGCGACGAACCTGACCGCGAGCAGGATCGCGCCCGCGGCGAGGGGCAAGTTGATGTAGAAGATCGACGGCCAGCCGACGTGATCGACCAGCCAGCCGCCGATGAGCGGGGCGATGGCAGCCGAGGCGGCCCCCGCGGCGGCCCAGATCCCGACCGCACGGCCGCGCTTCTCGCCCTCGAACGCGGCGTTGAGCAGGGCCAGGCTGTTGGGCAGGAGAAGGGCTGCGCCGACGCCCTGGACAGCGCGCGCAACGAGCAGGATCGTGAGGCCCGGCGCAAGCGCGCAGGCGAGACTGGCGACGGCGAACAGGCCAGTGCCGACGAGGAGCAAGCGGCGCCGGCCAAAATGATCGCCCAGTGCGCCGCCGAGCAGGAGCAGGGCGCTCAAGGGCAGAAGGTAAGCGTTGACGACCCACTGCACGTCGGCCGCGCCCGCGCCGTAGCCGGCGCGGATCGCGGGCAAAGCGACGTTGAGCACACTGCCCTCGACGAACGACAGGCTCGAGGCGAGGACGCACGCGGCGAGCGTCCAGCGCGGGTCGTGATGGCCGCGCGTCGCGGTCAAGCGGGCCGCTTGGGCGGGTTGAGGCGCTCGACCAGCGAGCGGATCAGGCGCCGCGCCGCGACCACCAGCCACAGCGACGATACGACCATGATCAGCGCCACCAACGCGGCGGCGATCGGGTTGGCGATGGCGAGCGCAAGCAGGCCGGCGGTGCTGACATCCTCGGCGGTCGAGACGATGACGTTGCTGAACGGCTCCGGGCTGGCGTTGACGAGGGTGCGTGCGCCGGCCTTGCCGGCATGGGCGACGAAGGCGGCACCGCCGCCGAGCAGGAAGCTCGCGACCTGCCAGGTCGGATTGCCGCTGTCGATGATGGCGAGGCTGAGCAGCGCGCCGCCGAGCGGGCGGATGAAGCTGTGGATGGCGTCCCACGCGCTGTCGACCCAGGCGATCTTGTCGGCGAAGAATTCGGCGAAGGTGCCCACGCCAGCGGCGGCGAGGAGCCAGTTGTTGGCGAGGATGTCGAGCCCGTGGAGCTGCTCGGGGAGCGCGATCCAGCCGAACTTCATCGCGAGCCCGGTGACCAGCGTGACGAGGTACAGCCGCCACCCGGCGAGCAGGCTGGTCGAGGCGGCGAGCGACATCAGTTCAACCGGACCCATCACGCATTCCCCTGCCAATGGCGATCAAGGTGGCCGCTACGGCGCGCGCGATCAAGGGGCATCACCGCGTGGCGCTCGCCTTGGCGGCGGCGAGGGCGAAGGTGGTGAGCGCGTCGATCAGGGTCGTGTCGCGCAACTCCTGGGCGCGGAGGCCGTAGTTCTGTCGTGGCGGCTGGCCGCCGAACGACATGTCGCGGAAGACGATGACATATTCGCCGACCACTGCACGGGTTGCGGTGCCGCCGCCTTCGACGCCGCACGAGGTCAGGCGCTGGTCGCGCAGTTCGATGGCGGAGGTCGGCGCGGCGCCCGAGAGCGTCTTGAGCGGGCGGACCACTACCGCAAAGCCGGGCAGCTTCGCTTCCATCCTGATCGCCGTGCGGCGCTCGACGATGCCGATGAACGATCCGGCCGACTGGGTGCGCAGCGCGATCTGAAAATTGCGGCGTTCCTCGTCGCCCTGCGCGCTGGCGGTCGACTTGAGCCGCGCATCATAGAGCGGCTGGCTTTCGTGGGGGAGGCGAGGGGGCGGGGGCGGGAAGATGCACGCCGCCGCTGGTGCGGGAGCGGCCAAAGCGAGCAGGGCGAGGCGCGCTGCCCATGGCGAGCGCCTTGCGGCGGCGGGTCGTGAATGAAGAGTCATTCCGATCTCCACTTCATGGACGATCGAGGCTCGCGATCGGTGCGAGGAGGGCATCGATCAGGGCGGCATTGGCGGGGTTGAAGGGGTTGATCACGGTCAGGCCGTCGATGCTCGAGCCGTCGTGCATGTCCTCGCTGAGGAGAAAATCGGCGCCGGCGGCAGCGGCGACCACCGAAATCAGGCTATCCCAATATTGCAGCCGGTGCTTCATCGCGTAGCGCGACGCCGCGATCACGTCGGCACCCGTCGAATTGGCCAGTGGGAATAGCTCGACCC
Source organism: uncultured Sphingomicrobium sp. (assembly GCA_964235815.1). Lineage (GTDB taxonomy): Bacteria > Pseudomonadota > Alphaproteobacteria > Sphingomonadales > Sphingomonadaceae > Sphingomicrobium. The sequence continues at coordinate 744 of CAXSCF010000014.1, read as the reverse complement.
AGAGATCCGCGGCGCGCTGGGCTTCGGGCAACCGGTCGGGAAACTTGCGCGCGAACACGTTCAGGAACTCGCCAATGGTCTGCGTCACGAGAAACGCGTCGGCCGCAAACGCTTGCTCGACGATCCGTCTGCAAATGCCGTGTTTGGCCGGGGTCGCCGTATCGACGGCATAAACGAGAATATTGGAATCGAGCGCGAACCTCACCGCTCGGCGTCGCCGTATTTATCCTCTTCGCTGACCTTGCCGATGGCCACCGGAATACCCTGGCGCATCAGTGCGACGCTCTCGTCATAGGCTTTCCACCAGGCGGCGTTGCGGACGCGGCCCTTGGGGCGGAGCTCGGCGATGGGCTTGCCGTTGCGGGTGATGTCGAGCGTCTCGCCGGCCTCGACGCGGGCGATGACCTTCGAGATGTTGGCGTTGAACTCGCGGATCGAGATGGCACCCATCGCGTCGCTCCCGATTGTTGCTACTGTTGCAACATAGCGCCGGGGCAGTGCCCGGTCAATTGCGCGCCTTATTCGGCGGCGGGCAGGCCGGCGATCTTGCGCGCGGCGTGGATCAGTTCGACCGGGAGCATGGCGACGATCGTGCTGTTATGCTCAGTGCCGATTTCGGCCAGCGTCTGCAGCCGGCGCAGCTCGAGCGCGCCGGTCGAGCCGTCGAGCAGCGCCGCCGCTTCGGCCAATTTGGTGGCGGCGATCTGTTCGCCCTCGGCCTTGATGATGCGGGCGCGTTTCTCG
>CAXSCF010000013.1:5876-35625 GCA_964235815.1 uncultured Sphingomicrobium sp. | reverse complement strand
GATCGGCTGGCTGGTCGATGGCGCGGCGATCATGAACCAGGTGCCGCTGCAGCGCACCTCCTATGGGCCTTATGCACGGGCGATGGTGAGGGTGTGCAAGGAGGAAAGCTTCCACCAGCGACAGGGCTATGAGATCATGATCGCGTTGGCCAATGGCACGCCTGAGCAACGGCGGATGGCGCAGGACGCGCTCAACCGCTGGTGGTGGCCGAGCCTGATGATGTTCGGACCGCCGGACGACAACAGCCCCAATACCGAACGCTCGATGCGCTGGCGGATCAAGCGCGAGACCAATGACGAATTGCGCCAGAAATGCGTCGATATCGGAGTTCCGCAGGCGGAGTATCTCGGGCTGACGATCCCCGATCCCGACCTCAAGTGGAACGAGGAAAAGGGCGGCTATGATTATGGCGCGCTCGACTGGGAGGAATTCTATGCCGTGGTGCGCGGCGAGGGGCCCGTCGCCATGGAACGAATGAAGGCGCGCCGCGATGCGTGGGCTAAGGGCGCATGGGTCCGCGACGCGGCGCTGGCGCATGCCGCGAAGAAGCAGGCGCGGGCGGCATGAGGCAGGGAGAAAGTCCTCCCCGGAACGGGGAGGTGGCAGCGCAGCTGACGGAGGGGTCGCTCTCGACGACGACGATACGGCGGGCGGAGAGCGACCCGTCCACCATCCTGCGGATGGTCCCCCTCCCCGTTCCGGGGAGGAATTGATGACCGAGTGGCCGTTGTGGGAAGTGTTCGTGCGCGCGAAGGGCGGCCTCAACCATCGCCACGTCGGCAGCGTCCATGCGCCCGACAGCGAGCTTGCGCTGCGCCATGCGCGCGACACCTATACGCGGCGCCAGGAAGGGGTCAGCCTGTGGGTGGTGCCGTCGGCCTCGATCGTCGCCAGCGATCCCGCCGACAGTGGGCCGATGTTCGAGCCCGCGGCCGACAAGGTCTATCGCCATCCGACCTTTTACGACATTCCGGACGTGGTGACGCATATATGAGCAACTTCATTGTTCCCCGGCGTAGGCTGGGGCCCAGGGCAGCGGGAACCGCTGCTTCGCACCGGCCTGGACCCCGGCCTTCGCCGGCGAACACGTAATGCCCTCCCTTCCGGTCATTGAGCCCGACCAGGTTCGCCACGCGAAGAACGCTCCCGACGGCGGGGCGTTCGATGCGCCCGTGGCCGATCCGCATGAGGCGGCGCGCGCGGTCTATTGCGAGCGGTTGGGCGATGACGCGCTGATCCTCGGCCAGCGCTTGAGCGAATGGTGCGGACATGCCCCTGCGCTGGAAGTCGATCTGAGCCTGGCCAATCTGGCGCTCGATCTGATCGGGCAGGCAACGCATTTCCTGGGCGAGGCGGGGGATGCCGATCAGCTCGCGTTCCATCGCGACGTGCTCGATTACAAGAATTGCCTGCTCGTCGAACAGCCCAATGGCGACTTCGCGCGGACCATCGCGCGCCAGTGGCTGTTCTCGACCTGGCAGCATCTGCTCTATCGGACGCTGGTGGCGTCGAGCGACGCCGCGATTGCGGGGATCGCCGCCAAGGGGGTCAAGGAAGTCAGCTATCATCGCGAGCTTGCCGCCGACTGGGTGGTGCGGCTCGGCGACGGGACCGACGAGAGCGCGCAAAGGATGGCCGAGGGGCTGGCGTGGTGCTGGCGCTTCGTCCCCGAATTGTTCGAGGTCGATGACGTGCTCGAGGGGCTGATCGGGCGCGGGATCGCGGCCGATCCGCGATTGTTCGAGGAAGAGTTTCGCGCCGAGGTCATGCGCGTCTTGGCCGAGGCCAAGCTCGCCACGCCGCCCGACACGCGGCCGATTCTGGGGGCGCGGCGCGGGCATCACAGCGAGCATCTCGGGCATTTGCTGGCGGTGATGCAGCATATTCCGCGCACCTACCCGGGCGTGGCTTGGTAGGATGGCCGACCATTTCCACGCGTTGCGCGTCGCCGACGTGGTGCGCGAGACCGACGACGCCAATTCGATCCTGTTCGATGTCCCGCCTGAGCTGAAGAGTGCCTTTGCGTTTCGTGCGGGCCAGCATCTGACGCTTCGAACCCAGATCGATGGCGAAGAAGTGCGGCGCAATTATTCATTGTGCGTCGCGCCGCACGAGGGGGAACTCAAGGTCACGGTCAAGCGCATCGCGGGGGGGGCATTTTCCAACTGGGTCGGCGAGCGATTGAAACCCGGCGACACGATCGACGTAATGGCCCCGCACGGCAGCTTTACCGTCCCCTTCGGCGAACAGGAGGCGCGGCGCTATGTCGGCTTTGCCGGGGGCTCGGGGATCACGCCGATTGTGTCGCTGATCCGCACCGCACTTGCGATCGAGCAACAATCGCGATTCACCTTATTTTATGGCAATCGCGACGCGAATTCGGTGATTTTTCTCGACGCGCTGGCCGATTTGAAGGATCGTTATCTTGGACGGTTCGAACTCTATCATTTCCTCAGCGACGAGGAGGGCGATGTCGCTTTGTTCAACGGCATGCTCGACCGCGCGACGTGCGACGCGGCGATCGCGGCGCTGATCGACGTGCCGCAGGATATCGATGCGTGGTTCATTTGCGGGCCGGGGCCGATGATGGATTCGGCCGAAGCGGCGCTGGTCGATCGCGGCATCGCGCGCGACCGGATCCACATCGAGCGCTTCACCGCCGGACGGCCGTCGGCGGCGATGGCCGCGCGACAAGCGGCGTTGCAGCAGGAGGCTGTGGGACTGACGCTGGCAGTGACTCTTGACGGGCGCACGCGGCGGATTGAGTTCGATGGGCAGAACATTCTCGATTCGGCGCGCGATGCAGGAATGCCGGCGCCGTTCGCATGCAAGGCCGGCGTGTGCGCAACCTGCCGCGCGCGCGTCGTCGCGGGCAAGGTCGAGATGGCGGCGCGCTATGGTCTTAGCGACGCGGAAGTGGCGGCGGGCTACATCCTCACCTGCCAATCGGTCCCGGTCGGCGCGGGGGTCGCGGTCGACTATGACGCGTGACTGTTCGCACCGGCTGGGCTAATCCGAAATCATGCTTGACCAGCCACTGATCACCAAGCCGGGGGCAAGCCCCAACCTGCTCGAGAAATTGCAGCCGATCGAGAGCGATTCGCTGCTCGCGTTGATTGCGATGGCCAATTCCGATGCGCGGCCCGACAAGATCGATGTCGGGGTCGGCGTGTACCGCGACGGAGAGGGTCGGACCCCGATCCTGCGCTGTATCAAGGCAGCCGAGAAAAGGCTGTGGGAAACGCAGCAGACCAAAGCCTATCTCGGTGGGGCGGGGGACGTTGGCTACACCGAATTGCTGCGCCCCATCGTGCTTGGTCGACACGCTTCCGACGAGCGCATCGTTGGGCTTCACACGCCCGGCGGGTGCGGCGCGCTGGCGCTCGGGTTCAAGCTGATCGCGGCGGTGCACCCGACTGCGCGGGTGTTGGTCGGAACCCCGACCTGGCCCAACCATATTCCGGTGATCGAGGCCGCCGGATTGGAGGTGTCCGCCTACGGTTATTACGACCGCGACCAGCGCACGATCCGCTTCGACGAGATGATGCAGCGGATCGACGGCGCCGAGCGCGGGACGGTCGTCCTGCTCCACGGTTGTTGCCACAATCCGACCGGGGCCGATCTCGACGACGATCAATGGGCCGATGTGGTGCGGACGATCGCGCATCGCGGGCTGCTGCCGCTGGTCGATATCGCGTATCAGGGATTGGGGCGCGGGATCGATGCGGATGCGCACGGGCTGCATCTGTTGCTCGATGCGTGTGACGAGGTGATCGTGGCGCAAAGCTGCGACAAGAATTTCGGGCTGTATCGCGACCGCGTCGGGTCGCTGTGGATCAAGACCGCGCATGACCGCAGCAGCCGTACCGCAATGGACCATGTGCTGCAGATCGCGCGCGAAATGTGGTCGATGCCGCCCGATCATGGCGCCGCCGCGGTGCGCATCGTGCTCGAGGATGCCGGGCTTCGCGCTGACTGGCAGGTCGAACTCGGCGAGATGAGGGCGCGGATCGGGCGCGTCCGCGGGGCGATTGCCGCCGCCGATCCGCGGCTGGCCTATATCGGCGAGCAATTTGGAATGTTCTCGATGCTTCCGCTCGAAATCGATCAGGTGCGAAAGCTGCGCCGCGAAGAGGGCATCTACATGGCCGACAGCGGGCGCTTCAACGTGCTCGGAATGGCCGACGCCGCGCTCGACCGCTTCATCGCCGCGATCGTCGGGGCGATGAATGGCTGATGTCGATGTGAAGCCGGGGGCGGACTCGAAGGTGGCGGCGAGCGTCGACTGGTCGGAGGTCGCGCGGCTGGTGACGACGAGCCGCGCACTCGACCACCTCGAGGAGACGCGGCTCGTCCCCGAGAAAAAGGTCCTCTACCAATTTTCGGCGCGCGGGCATGACATGGCGCAGGTGCTGCTTGGGCTTCAGCTGCGCGATGGCGATGCGGCGTGCGGTTATTATCGCTCGCGCCCGATGTTGCTCGCGCTCGGGGTGCCGCTGGCCGACGCGCTGGGATCGGGAATGGGGCGCGCGGGGGGCTATTCGGACGGGCGCGATATCTGCGTGGTGTTCAATTATCCCAATCCCGGGGGCGCGCATGCGCTGCCGATGTGCGGCGGGGTCGGGGCGCAATATGCCCCCGCGGCGGGCTGGGCGCAGGCGGTGCTGTACAAGGAACGCGTGCTCGGCGAGCCGCAGCGCGGGGCGATCGGCGTGGTGCTGGGCGGCGACGCGAGTTGCGCCACGGGGGGATTTTGGGCGGCCCTAACGATTGCGACTACGCAAATGTTGCCAATGCTGTTTTACATCGAGGACAATGGCTACGGCATTTCGGTGCCGTCGGATTACCAGACCCCGGGGCGCGACATCGCCGCCAACCTCGCCAGCTTTCGAAACCTGGCGATCTTCAATGGCGACGGGACTGAGCCCGAGGAAGCGGCGCGGCTGATCAGCCAGGCGGTCGGGCATGTCCGCGGGCGCAAGGGCCCGGCGCTGATCCGGCTGACGGTGCCGCGGCTCGAGGGGCACAGCTTCCAGGATACGCAGACGTACAAATCCGACGATACGGTCGCCGCCGAGTGGGCGCGCGATCCGCTGCCCAAGTTGAAGGCCTATGCGGGCGAGCTCGACTGGGAGCGGATCGAGGCGTCGGTCGCGCATGACGTCGAGACGGCGCGCGAAGCGGCCGAGGCGCGCGGGGTGTCGACCCCCGAGCGCGTGCTCGACCATGTGTTCTTCGAGGGCGCGGCGAGCAAGGTCGGGGGCGGCGCCGGGCTCGGGGTCGCGGTCGACGAGACGGCGGTGCCCGAGGGCCAACGCATCAACATGGTCACCGCGATCCGCCGCGTGCTCGACCAGGAACTGGCGGCCAATCCCAGGGTGCTGGTGTTCGGCGAGGATGTCGGGCCCAAGGGCGGGGTTCATGCGGTGACGCTCGGCTTGCAGGACAAATATGGTCACGACCGGGTGTTCGACACCTCGTTGAACGAGGAGGGGATCATCGGCCGCGCGGTGGGGATGGCGCTCGCCGGGCTGATGCCCGTGCCCGAAATCCAGTTCCGCAAATATGCCGAGCCGGCGACCGAACAGATCAACGATTGCGGGACGATGCGGTGGCGGACGGCGAACCGCTTTGCCGCGCCGATGGTGCTGCGCATCCCGGGCGGGTTCTTCAAGTGCGGCGACCCGTGGCACAGCCAGACCAACGAAGTGCAGTTCGTCCACAATCCGGGGTGGAAGGTGGCGGTGCCGTCGAACGCCGAGGATGCGGTCGGACTGCTGCGCACGAGCCTGCGCGGCAACGACCCGGTGATCTTCTTCGAGCATCGCGCGATGCTCGATGATTCATGGGCGCGGCGGCCGTGGCCGGGGGATGCGTTTGTCGTGCCGTTCGGCACGGCCAAGAAGACGCGGCAGGGCGAGCGCATTACGATCGTCACGTGGGGGGCGATGGTGCCGCGCTGCGAGGCGGCGGCCGAGGGGGTCAGCGCCGACGTCATCGATTTGCGCACGCTTAACCCGTGGGACCGCGACATGGTGCTCGACAGCGTGCGCGCCACGCGGCGGTGCCTGGTCGTGCACGAGGATCTGCGCACCGGCGGGTTCGGGGCGGAGATTGCGGCGGTGGTTGCCGACGAGGCGTTCCTCGACCTCGATGCGCCTGTCGCGCGCGTCACGATGCCCGATATCCCAAGCCCGCATCATCCGAGTTTACTTGAGTGGGCGGTGCCGAGCGTTGCGCGGATTCGCGCCGAGATCGACCGGCTGGTGGGGTTCTGATGATGTTGGACGCTGCGCAGCAGATGCAGAAGTTTTTTTTCGCACGAAGGCACGAAGGCACGGAGAAGGATTGCCTTCGCGCCTTCGTGCCTTCCTGTGAAATTCTTTGGAGCCGCTGCGCGCTTGTCGGGATGGCGCGATGATCGAAATCCGTGTTCCTGATGAGCAGGAGGGGACCAAGGCGGTCGTGCGGGGGTGGCTCAAGCGCGTCGGGGATGTCGTCGCGCTCAACGATCCGCTGGTGGAGCTCGAGACCGACAAGGTGACCCAGGAAGTGCCGTCGCCGGGGGCGGGGGTGCTGAGCGAGATATTGCTCGGGACCGATGCCGACGCGGTGCCGGGGGCGTTGCTCGGGCGGATTGACAGTTCCCCGGCGGAGGGCACCCATCAAAGTGATACTTTGATGGGACCCAAGGCCGGGGTCCAGGAGGCGGAGCCTGTGCGTTCGGCCGTAGAGAAAGCGCCTGATGGCGCTCCTGGGCCCCGGCCTTCGCCGGGGAACATTGAGATGCGGCTTTCCCCTTCCGTCAAACGCGCGGTGCTCCAGCATGGAATCGATCCGGCGCGGCTTACCGGGAGCGGGCGCGGGGGGCGGCTGACGCGCGAGGATGTCGATGCGGCGGTGGCGGCGGCGACGGTGACGCAGGTCGGCGCTCCGAGCACCGCGCAACCCCGCCACGGGGACATTCCTCATGACCGGATGCGCTTGAGGATCGCCGAGAACATGGTTCGCGCGACGAGCGAGGCACCGCATGTCACGGCGCTGTTCGAGGCCGATTTCTCCGCCATCGCGGCGCACAAGGCGGCGCTCGCGGCCAAGGGCACCAAGCTCAGTTACACGGCTTACCTGGTCAAGGCGGCGGCCGAGGCGATGGGACAAGCGCCGGCGATCAACGGGCGGTGGGAAAGCGACCGCATCGCGATTGCGCCGAGCATCAATATCGGGGTCGGCACCGCGCTCGGCGACAAGGGGCTGGTCGTGCCGGTGGTCAAGGATGTCGGTGCGCTGACGATCGAGCAGGTCGGCGCCGCGCTGAGCGACCTCACGACCCGCGCGCGGGAGGGGAAACTGACCGGCGGCGACGTGTCGGGGGGAACTTTCACGATCAGCAACCACGGCGTGTCGGGCAGCCTGCTTGCGAGCCCGATCATCCTCCACGCCGGGCAGGCGGCGATCCTTGGCGTCGGCAAGCTCGAAAAGCGCGTCGTCGTGCGGACGGTCGACGGGCAGGACGCGATCCTGATCCGACCGATGGCCTATGTCACGCTGACCATCGACCATCGCGTGGTCGACGGGCACCAGACCAACGCGTGGCTCTCTCGCTTCGTCGAGATTGTTGAGGGATGGCCGGCGTTTTCCGCTCGATAAACGGGCGCTTGCCGATATTTTGTGCGGTTCCGTACAGGAACGGATTAACCGTCATTCAGTTTTCTCAAGATCGACGGCTTCGCCCCCGGGGTCGTCCCAACCCGCGGAGAAACTGACATGGCGCGCGCCTCCGATCGATCGTCCAGCACCGACCAGCCGTCCACGCAACGAGCGGTGATCGGCGCCGGTGCCTTGCTGGCAACGGTCGGCGCGGCCTTGTTCTTCGCCAAGCGAATGAAGGACGACAAGATGAGCAATGCGCTGGTCAGCGATGCGCCGCCGTGGACACTGCGCGATACCCCCGAAGGCGAGAAAGGGGCGCTGCTGGGACGCAGCGCGACGATCAACATGCCGCGCCAGGAAGTATATGCGCGGTGGCGCGACTTCGCGCGCTTTCCCGAATTCATGGATAATGTCCGGTCGATCGAGATGATCGACGACAAGACGTCGCGCTGGACGATCGAGGCGCCGGCGGGAAAGACGGTCGAGCTGGTGACCGAAATGACTCATGACATTCCGGGCGAGCGGATCGCGTGGAAGAGCGTTGAGGGCAGCGAGATTGCGACCGCGGGCGAGGCGCTGTTCAGCGATGCCGCCCCGGGGCGCGGAACGATCGTCCAATTGGTCATGACCTATGATCCGCCCGCAGGCACGGTCGGCAAATTGGTCGCCAAGCTGTTTCAGCGCGAGCCCAAGATTCAGGCGCGGCGCGATCTTCGGCGGTTCAAGCAATTGCTCGAGACCGGCGAAGTCACCGTCAATGCGAGCCCCTCGGCACGCAAATCCGAATCCCCCACCGAAGCCCGAATCTAGGAGTAGCCGACATGCGCGCAGTAACCTGGCATGGCCGCCACGACGTTCGCGTCGACACCGTCCCCGATCCCGAAATCGTCAATCCGCGCGATTGCATCATCAAGATCACCTCGACCGCAATCTGCGGCTCCGACCTGCATCTTTACGACGGCTACATTCCCGGGATGCGCGCTGGCGACATCATGGGCCATGAAAATATGGGCGAGGTGGTCGAGGTCGGCGCCAAATCGACGCTCAAGAAGGGCCAGCGGGTCGTTATTCCGTTCACCGTGTCGTGCGGGTCGTGCTTCTTTTGCTCCAAGCTGCAATTTTCGGCGTGTGACAACAGCAATCCGGCCGAAACCGCCGATCCGTCCGAAATCGCCTACGGCCACCCGATGGGCGGGGCGCTCGGCTATGCGCACCTTACAGGGGGGTATGCCGGGGGCCAGGCCGAATATCTGCGGGTGCCGTATAGCGACGTCGGGCCGATCGTCGTTCCCGATGGGCTAGACGATGACAAGGTCTTGTTCCTGAGCGACATCCTGCCGACCGGATGGCAGGCGGCGGTCAATTGCGACATCGAGCCCGGCGATACCGTGGCGGTATGGGGCTGCGGCCCGGTCGGGCTGTTCGCGATCCAGTCGGCGTTCGTGCTCGGCGCGCACCGCGTCATCGCCATCGACCATTATCCGCGCCGGCTCGAGCTCGCCAAGTCGATGGGCGCCGAAGTGCTGAGTTACAAGGAAGTCGACGTCCGCGAGGCGTTGAACGAGATGACCGGCGGGATCGGTCCCGACGCCTGCATCGACGCCGTCGGGATGGAAAGCCACGGGCTGAGCGTCGACAATCTGCTCGATACGGTCAAGGCGCACACCTATCTTGGCACCGACCGGCCGCATGCGTTGCGCCAGGCAATCCTCGCCTGTCGCAAGGGTGGGCGAGTTTCGATTCCGGGCGTTTATGGCGGGATGGCGGACAAGTTCCCGATCGGCGCGCTGATGGAAAAGGGGCTGACGGTGAAGTCCGGCCAGACCCACGTCCAGCGCTTCGGGCGGCAATTGCTCGACCTGATCGGCGAGGGGAAGCTCGATACGACCTTCCTCATTTCTCACCATGCCAGCATCGAGGACGGCCCCGAGATGTACAAGCACTGGCACGACGAACAGAATGACTACACCAAGATCGTCCTCAAGCCGGCGCTGGCCAAGGGCGACATCAAGACCAGTCGCAACTCATTTGCCACCCCCAAGGAGGTTGAACATGCCTAAATTTGCCATCGTCACCGGCGCGTCGAGCGGAATCGGGTTGGAGATCGCCAAACTGGCCGCGGCCGACGGTTATGATCTCCTGGTCGCCGCCGACACGCCGTTCGTCGATGCCGCGGCGGGCTTGCAAGACCTCGGCGTCGCGGTCCGGCAGATCGAAGCCGATTTGTCGACCGAACAAGGCGTCAAGCAATTGCTCGACGCGGCGCAGGGGCGCGATGTCGATGTGCTGGTCGCCAACGCCGGCCACGGGCTCGGCCACGGCTTTCTCGACCAGACCCCCGAGCAGTGGCGCCATGTCATCGACACCAACATTACCGGCACCCTGCTGCTGCTGCAGCCGGTGCTGAAAGCGATGGTCGCGCGCGGCAACGGCAAGGTGCTGATCACGGGCTCGATCGCGGGGCATATCGCGGGCTCGTTCCAGGCGGTCTACAACGGCTCAAAGGCGTTCGTCGATAGCTTCGCGGCGGCGATCGGCAATGAGCTCAAGGACAGCGGCGTGACGATCACCTGCCTCAAGCCGGGCGCGACCGAAACCGAATTCTTTCACCGCGCCGGGCTCGATGACACCAAGGTCGGGCAGAGCAAGAAGGCCGATCCGGCCGACACTGCCAAGACCGGCTGGGAAGCGATGCTCAAGGGCGAGCACGCCGTGGTCGATGGCTTGCTCAACAAGGCCCAGGTCGTGGCCTCTGGAATGATGAGCGAAGCCATGACGGCCGAGATGCACCGCAAGCAAGCCGAACCCGGGTCGGGCAAGAAATAGGCTAAATCGCCGCCTTGATGGTGGCGCGAACTCCGCGGTGGGCTTGGTCGTAGTCGAGGTTGCTGGCGAGGCTTTTGGCCATCGCCAGCACCAGACGCGAGCCAAGCCCGCTGCCACGCGGTGCCATCCCGTCGGTCAGACCGATGCCATCATCTTCGACGACCAGATGGAAGTGACCGTCGCCGGCCTTGCCGAAGCGCACCCGAACCTCGCCCGCGACGCCATCGCCATAGGCGTATTTGCACGCATTGCTGACCAATTCGTTGACGATGACGCCAAGGGAAACGGCCTTGTCGGGATGGAGCCGCAATTGTTCGGCTTCAAGCCGGATCGGGCGCGGAGCAAGGGTCGTCGACCAGGTTTCCTGCAATTCCTCGACCAGCGCCGAAAGATATTCGTCCATCGCGATGCTTTCGACATCGTCCGACGTGTAAAGTCGGCGGTGAACCTGGGCGATCGCCTGGATCCGCCTCTCGGTATCCTCAAGCGCCATTCGCGCGCTTTCATCGGGCAGCGCCCGCGCCTGCATGTGAACGAAAGCGGAGACCATCTGGAGGCTGTTCGAAACGCGGTGGTTGACCTCACGCAGGAGCGTTTCGAGGCGCGAATTGGCTTCGCGCAGGGCATCTTCGGCGGCGGTCTTGTCGGCGCGCAGGCGGACGCTTTCGAGCGCGTGGTTGAAGGCCCCCTCCAACAAGTCGATGAAGTCGCCCCCGGTCGATTTGACGACATAGTCGGCGGCGCCCGCCTTCAACGCGGCGACGGCGACGCTGCTTTCCTCGGAGCCGGTGACATAGACTACCGGGGGGCAGTCGGGCAGCTGGCGCAGCGCGGTGAGCGTGGCGAGCCCGTCCTGGCCCGGCATATAATGATCGACCGCGATGACGTCGAAATGCTCGGCGGTGGCGAGGGCAATGCCCTCCGCTCCGCTCGCTGCGGTGGCGATGTCGTGCCCGCGGCGGTGGAGCAGTTTTTCAACCAGCCGCCGCAGCCCGTCATCGTCGTCGATATAAAGAATACGCTGTGAAACGTTCACTTAGACACCATCGACCTCGGGAACCTGGATCACCGACAGGAACAGGCCCAACTGCCTTATCGCGTCGGCGAAGCTTTCGTAATTGACCGGCTTGGTGACGTAGACATTGGCACCAAGATCGTAACAGCGCTGGATTTCGGACTGGTCGTCGGTGGTGGTCAGGATCACCACCGGCGTACGCCGCAGGTTTGCATCGCTTTTGATCCGAGTAAGAATATCGATCCCGCTCATGTCGGGCAGGTTGAGGTCGAGCAAAACCAGTGCCGGGCCATTGTGAAACGGGCCGTCAGCATGGTTGAACAGATATTCGAGCGCGGATCCGCCATCGACGAAGTGAGTCAGATGGTTCGAAATGCCGGCACGCCGGATATTCTTCTCGATCAGGCGGGCATGGCCTTCATCATCTTCGATCATGACGATGCTGACGGGGCGCTGGCTATTCATCTCATTGTTTCCTGATCGCGGTAAGTGGCTGGAAGGGTTAGTCGAAAAGTGGCGCCTTCGCCAAGTGTCGATTGCACATCGACGGTTCCCCCGAGGCGATAGGCGAGGGCGCGGACGTGGGCCAGACCGAGCCCCTCGCCGGGTTTGTCCTGCTTGCCCGAACGGCGGAACAGGTCGAAAATCCGCTCATGGTCGCGCGGGTCGATCCCGCGGCCGTTGTCGGTAACGTCGAAGCTGACCCGATCCCGATCGACCGATCCGCTGATCACGATCACGCCGGCTGCATCGGGAATGCCGTATTTGATCGCATTTTCGATCAGGTTGGACAGGATCTGTTCGATCGCGATGCGATCGCTGATCAGGTCGGGCAGGGGCTTGGTGATCAGCAAGCGGCTGTTGGAAGTGCCCAATTGCTGTTCGAAGCTGGCGGCGATGTCGTCCAGCAGATGATCCATTGGCAGATGTTCTGGGACCAAAGTGCGCCGACCCTGCCGCGACAGGCTGAGGATCGAGTTGATCAGCCGGTCCATCTTCTGGGTCGAGGCGCGGATGAAGCCGACCGCTTCGGGCAAATCCTCCTTGGCGGCGAGGCGCGCATTCTCATCGATCAGCTTGGGATGGTCCTGCTCGATCCGGTCGATCAGCCCGGCGAGATGCTTGTGCGCGGTCTCCAGCTCGGCGGTGAAGCCCATGATATTGACCAGGGGTGAGCGCAGGTCGTGGCTCACGATATAAGCGAATCGCTGAATTTCCTCATTGGCCCGGCGGAGGTCGGCCGTGCGCTCGCCGACCGCGCCTTCGAGATCGGTATTGAGAAGGTGCAGGCGGTCGCGCGTTTGAGTGAGGTCGGCGGTGTAGCGGTGAACCAGAAAATAGGACAGCGCACCGACTGCGAACAACAGCATGCCGGTCAGCACCAGCACCCAGTTGAGCAGCGACGCCGTGCTCTGTTCGGCTTCGCTCCGCTCGGCGAGGAGGCGCTCTTCGGCGGAGCGCATGGCAGTCGCCGCCTCCCTGATCAAATTGACCCGGCGCCGCTGAACTTCGCGCCCGAACACGACGCGCGCCTCGTCGAGCCGCCCGGACTGCGCCGTGGTCATGATCGTGTCGAGGCTCGCCAGTTCGTCGCGAGCGCGTTGTCTCAACAGCACGACGGCGCGCTGTTGCGCCGGATTGTCGGACGACAATCGGGCAACGCGGTCGATCGACGGAATGACCAACGCAGCATTGTCGCGATAGGTCAGGACGCGTACCGGATCGGGCACGAGCAGAAAGCCGCGCGACGCGGTCTCGGCGCGCTCGACCTGAATCTCGACCGTCGCCAGTTCCTCGACCACTTGATAGGTATGCTGGACGCGTTCGCTCGACGATTGGTTGCTGCGAACGGTGAGCACGGCGACGATGAACGCGGTCAGCAGCAGGGCAAAGCCAGCCGCCACGGAAAGCGACAGGAGGCGGTTGAAGCGGCGATCGTCGAGCTGGATCATGACATCCCGAAGCAGCGGCGCAGACGAGGCCGGAAGGTGGCGCACCCAAGAGGATTCGAACCTCTGGCCTCTGCCTTCGGAGGGCAGCGCTCTATCCAGCTGAGCTATGGGTGCCTGGATAGGCCTCTAGCGGTGCGCGAGGCGCGCGGCAACCGCCGTCGGCCCGCGATCGAGGCATGCGCGGGTGGGCCGTGTTGCGACGCGGCATGAGGCGGTCTAGGCTTTTGCAAAAGCCCAGGAGCAAAGTCATGGCCAAGCCGCCAAGCGACAAGGTGACGATCAAGAAATACGCCAATCGGCGGCTCTACGATACCGACAGCTCGAGTTACATCACGCTCGACAAATTGGCGGCGATGATTCGCGACGGACGCGACTTTGAAGTGCTCGACGCCAAATCGGGGGAGGACATCACGCACCAGGTGCTGACCCAGATCATCGTCGACGAAGAATCGCGGGGAACGACGATGCTCCCCGCCAATTTCCTGCGTCAACTGATCGGCATGTATGGCGGCCAGAGCCAGCCGATGGTCTCGCCGTTCCTCGAATCGGCGATGGACGCGTTCAAGAAGAATCAGGAAACCGTCGCGGGCGCCTTCAGCACGTCGATGTTCGCCGACCTGGCCAAGCGCAACATGGCGTTGTTCGGAGACGCCGCGCAGGCGTTCGCGCTCAAGGCCGGCAAGCCCGGCGATGGCGATGCGGCGGCGAGCGAGATCGCGCACTTGAAGGCCGAACTTGCCGCGCTCCAGGCCAAGGTCGACAAGCTGGGATGATGCGATTTTCCGGGCTGGTTCTGGTTATGCTGGCGGCTCCGCTTGCAGCGCAAGATGCACCGCCGGCGTTCGACGGCGCGCGCGGCGCGCCGCTGACGATCGGACAATGGCATTATGGGCTGAGCGCGACGGGGAGCGAGGCGCGGTTCGGGACAAGCTTCGCGATCGTCTGCAATCGTTCGGCGCGGCTCGTCACGTTGCGACGAATCGACGGCGCGGGCGGTGTGGGCGCAGCCGCCGCGGGGCCGTTGACGATCGTCACCGATCTTGGCGTCCGGACGCTTCCCGCCAACGGCATCGTGGCGGTGAGCGACCCTTTGCTCGATGCGATCGCATTCAGCAGGGGACGCTTCATCATCAGCGGGGGAGGGGGCCCGCGCATCATCCTCCCAGTCTTGCCGGAAGCCGCGCGAAGCATCGAAGATTGCCGAATATAATTTGAAAATACAAGTCTTGTAGTTGCGCAGATTCATGCCAATCTCCTTCTTGCAATATCGCAGCGAAAGGAGGTGATCCGATGTCTCATGGTTCAGCAAAGAGGTCGGATTTGTTCGCTTGGGAGACGGCGGCCTGACCAGCCTGCCCTTGGTTTCCCGGGCTCGAACCCCGGTCGCTGACCATGTCGAAGGGAGTTGCCATGTGGTGTGGCAGCTCCCTTTTACTTTTTCAGCGCGGTTTTTTCGATCTGGCAAATTTGAATGACCGAGGATCGGAACCGTTTCGGCGCTGAACCGTCTTTGCCTCGACCAGTGCTTCAACAGGGAGAATTTCCATGGCCAAATCAAATTCGCCAAGCAGCAAGTCGGGCAAGAGCGGCAGCGGCGAAGGCGGGTCCAAATCCAACTTCGACAAGATTGCCAAAGCGGCGATGAGCCGCGAGATGATGGCCGCCGGCCTGACCGCCGCCGCCGCCGCGATTGCTGCCAGCCCCAAGGCGCGGCGCGCGATCCGCGATGCCGGGATGGACGCGGCCGACAGTGCCAGCGCGGCAGCGACCAACATGATGTCGAGCGCATCCAAGCTCGGTTCGCTGATCGCCGAGGCGGTGGCCGATGCGGCGCAGCGCGTGTTGTCGGGCAAATGGGTGGATGATGCCGAAACAGCCGCCAGCGACGCGGCAACCTCGGTCAAGCGTGCGGTGGGGTTGACGGCCACGGCGAAGCGCAAAACGCCGGCCAAGCGCAGCACGGCGACCAAGACAAGCACGCCGCGCGCCGCCTCCACCACCAAGGCGGCGACCGCACGCAAGGCGCCGACGGGCGCTGCCGGCAAGCGCCGGTCGAGCGCAACGGCACGCAAGCGCGCTCCCGACAAGCCTGCCACTCCAGCCAGCTGATCGATCATCGACGACGCAGTAGGGCCCCGGCGCGATCCGGGGCCCTTCGGCTATGGAATTAAGCCCTGGGTCATGGCAAGGCGGCGCGCATGAAGGTTGCTGATTTTTCCGTGGTCATCCTCGCCGCCGGTCAGGGGACGCGGATGCGTTCCGATCGCCACAAGGTTCTCCACCCGATCGCCGACAAGCCGATGCTGCTCCATCTGCTCGATACGGTCGAGGCGTTGGGCGCGGTGCGCCAGGTGGTCGTGGTCGGCAAGGGGCGCGAGCAGATCGAGACCGCGCTGGCCGGCCGCGGCGTGACGATCGCGGTGCAGGAGGAGCAGAAAGGCACGGCCCACGCGGTACAGATGGCGCAGGCTGCGCTGGCCGGCGCGCGCGGTCCGGTGCTCGTGCTCTATGGCGACACTCCGTTCGTGACCGCGGCGACGCTGCAGCGGATGCTTCGCCGGCTGGCCGAGCCCGATGCCCCCGGCGTGGTGGTGCTGGCGAGTGCGCCGGAAGACGGCAAGACCTATGGCCGGGTCATTCTCGACCCCGCGGCGGCAAGCGGCGACCGGATCGCGAAGATGGTCGAATTTAAGGATGCGAGCGCCGACGAGCGCGCGGTCAAGCTGTGCAACAGCGGGATGATGGCGGTTGACGGCGCGGCCCTGTTCGGCTGGCTGGCCACGATCGGCAATGACAATGCGGGGCATGAATATTACCTTCCCGACGTCGTCATGGCGGCGATGAACGAAGGACGTCACCCGGTGGCGATAAAGGGCGAGCCGTTCGAGACCGCGGGGGTCAACAGCCGCGCCGAGCTTGCGCATCTCGAACTCGACTGGCAGCGGCGACGGCGCGAGGCGGCGCTCGACGACGGCGCCACCTTGATCGATCCCGAAAGCGTGTGGTTTTCGGCGGACACGAAGCTTGGCCGCGACTGCACGATCGAGCCCCACGTCGTGTTCGGCCCCGGCGTGACGATCGCCGACGGCGCGGTCATCCACGCCTTTTGCCATATTGCCGGGGCGAGCATCGCCAGCGGCTGCTCGGTCGGCCCGTTCGCGCGGCTCCGCCCCGGCGCGGTCATGGCGACCGGCGCCAAGGTCGGCAACTTCGTCGAAATGAAGCAGGCGACGCTGGGCGAGGGCGCCAAAATCAATCATCTGAGCTATGTCGGGGACGCGATTGTCGGCGCCAGCGCCAATATTGGCGCGGGCACGATCACCTGCAATTATGACGGTTTTGCAAAGCATCGCACCGTCATCGGCGAGGGCGCCTTTATCGGATCGAACAGCGCGTTGGTTGCGCCCGTTGCGATCGGCGCGGGCGCGATCGTCGGCGCGGGATCGGTGATCACCAGCGACGTCGCCCCCGACAGCCTGGCGGTGGCGCGCGGCAAGCAGCGCGGACTGGCGGGCTGGGCCCAACAATTCCGCGAGCGCGCGGCAGTCAAGAAGGCATCCCGCTAATGTGTGGAATCGTTGCGATCGTTGGGCACGGCGAGGTTGCCGGACGTTTATTCGAAGGGCTGCGGCGGCTTGAGTATCGCGGCTATGACAGCGCCGGGATCTGCACCGTCGCCAACGGCATGTTCGACCGCCGCCGCGCCGAGGGCAAGCTCGACAATCTTGGCCGCGAGCTTGCCGCCTCTCCGTTGAGCGGGAGTGTCGGGATCGCGCATACCCGCTGGGCGACGCACGGCGCGCCGACGGTCGACAATGCCCATCCGCACATCGTCGGCAAAGTCGCGCTGGTCCACAACGGGATCATCGAGAATTTCAAGATTTTGCGCGATGGCCTGCTCGCCGAGGGCCGCGCCTTCAAGTCCGAAACCGACAGCGAAGTCGTCGCGCATCTCGTCGCGCGCGAAGTCGAACGCGGTGCGCTTCCGACCGACGCGGTGGCCAATGTCCTGCCCCAGCTCCACGGCGCCTTTGCGATTTCCTTCTTGTTCGAGGATTATCCCGATCTGGTGATCGGCGCGCGAATGGGGGCACCGCTCACGGTGGGCTATGGCGAAGGCGAGAATTTCCTTGGCTCGGACGCGCTCGCGCTGGCGCCGCTGACCCAGCGGATCGCCTATCTCGACGAAGGCGACTGGGTCGTGGTCGAGCGCGAGCGTGTGCAAATCTTCGACCGCGACAATCGGGCCGTGGAGCGAGAAATCGTTACCTCGGGCGCCTCCTCGGCCAAGATCGACAAGGGCAATCACGCGCATTTCATGCGCAAGGAAATTTTCGAACAGCCGATCGTCGTTGCGCAGACGCTGCAAAGCTATGTTCGCCCGTTCGAAGGCGAAGTGGCCTTGCCCTTGCTCGGATTCGATTTGGCGACGATCCGCCGGGTCACGATCGTCGCCTGCGGGACGAGCTATTACGCCGGAATGGTCGCCAAATATTGGTTCGAGCAATTTGCGCGCGTGCCCGTCGACATCGATGTCGCGAGCGAGTTTCGGTATCGCCAGCCAGTGCTCGAGCCGGGCGGGCTGGCGCTGTTCATCAGCCAATCGGGCGAGACCGCCGACACGCTTGCCGCGCTGCGCTATGCGCGCGCCGAAGGGCAGACAATCGCGGTGGTGGTCAACGTCCCGACCAGTTCGATGGCGCGCGAGGCCGATCTGTTGCTCCCGACGCACGCCGGGCCCGAGATCGGGGTCGCCTCGACCAAGGCGTTCACGTGCCAGCTGGCGGTGCTCGCCGCGCTCGCCGCCAACCTCGCGCGCGCCAAGGGTGAGCTGACGCGCGAGCAGGAGCGCGCCATCGTCGCGCATCTGCAGGAGGCGCCCGAGGCGCTCAACGCCGCGCTGAGCCACGACGAAGACATTGCGGCGATCGCCCCGCTCATCGTTCCGGCGCGCGACGTGCTCTACCTTGGGCGCGGGCCGGACTATCCGATGGCGCTCGAGGGTGCGCTCAAGCTGAAGGAAATCAGCTACATCCACGCCGAAGGCTATGCCGCGGGCGAAATGAAGCACGGCCCGATCGCATTGATCGACGAACTGGTCCCGGTGATCGTGCTGGCGCCGTCGGGGCCCTTGTTCGAAAAGACCGTCAGCAACATGCAGGAAGTGCGCGCGCGCGGAGGCAAGATCGTCCTCATCAGCGACGCCGAGGGGCTCGCCGCTGCGGGCGAGGGGTGCATGGCGACGATCGAAATGCCGAGCGTCCACCCCCTCATCGCGCCATTGGTCTATGCGGTACCGGTCCAACTGCTGGCGTATCATGTCGCGGTGCTCAAGGGCACCGACGTCGATCAGCCGCGCAACCTCGCAAAGTCGGTGACGGTGGAGTGAGGGGGGAGAGGAATGCTCTTGGCGATGTAGAACTAAAATAGAGAGCTTTCAAAATGAATAGAGATCTTTCATTTTGCACTCGCCCGCTCACACAACGAGAATAGAGTTCTTCACAAAGGAGTGACGCCATGCAAGCGCGGCGCTTAATCTCCTTTCGAGGCCCATCGCCGATTCAATCTGAAGCTTTTCTATTACCGGCCCAAGATTGGCTGTGAGACCCTCCGCAGACTAGAACCAAAGAACTCTAGCGAATCACCAATATGAACGACCCGACAAACCGAAATCTGGGCAACAAATTTTCAGCCCGGAAAATGATGGACGATCAGGAATAGAAAAGTTTGCTTCTACAATTTTGCACGCCGTTGCTTGCTAATAGAAAGCTTCCTTTCTGAGCAAACTGAGCCTGTGGGCTCTGATCGAAAGATAATGCTCTTCGCTTCTGGCCATCGTTGGTGTCTGATGCCGGCAGCACGACAGAGGCGCCATAACGGCTCGCCGCCGAGATTCTTGGACCAGTATGTCAGCCGCCGCATCATGAATGATTCGTCGCTTTCGCAAAGATCCTGCGCGGTCTGGAAAGCTAAAGGCAACAGACATTTCCGCTTCTGCAGCCATCCAGGGGCCAAGCCCTGCCTTTCGAGGGCCGAGAAAGTCACTCGTCGAGGAGGCTCTTGCCGCAAAATGAGATCGTGCGCTTTCACAAGACGCACCGCAGCTGACCGATCCTCTGCTTCCCAGTCCCGTCGCGGGGTACAGATCCTTGCAGATGATGCGACCCTCGCCCCGACACGGCGTCTAGGAGCTGACGCTGACAGGACGAGGGGCTCCTGAGCGGGCAGAACGGAAGCAAGAACCGTCTCCATAAGGACATGATAAAGCGGATGCATAGCTTTGCGGTGCTCGCGGACGAGTAATCCCGGCCAGCCACCTTCATCAAGCTTCCGACAAGGCGCAGGCAACAATGGCAAGGCAGGTCCGAGCGCCTCGATGATCACAGACCTTAAACGGGCATGATCGACCTTCTTTGCCGAACGCATCAAATTTCGCGAGGCGAGAAGGCCGCGATAATGAAGCTTCCATTCGGACAGTCGGCGGGGCTTGCGATTGCCCAGGACAATCTCAGACTGTCTTCGGGCGATATTCAAGAGTATGGATGATTGCTCAGCACTCCAGACCGACGATCGCTTGATCGGCGCAATATCCGATAGCCAGACGAATTCGTGGCGGCCGCGATGATCGTTTTGAACGACATAGCCCGGCACAAGAACATCACCATGGACATCGCAGACCAGGCTACCTGGAAGCTGATGCTTGCGAAGCCAAGAGGCGGCTCCAGCGTCTCTCACCTGCCCAAGATGACACGATGGACAGATCCGCAACTCAGCGCCAGTTGACGCGATGCCAAAAGCGGCCAAACCCAGCTTTACAAACGCGCTCGTTCTGGCTGATCCGATCAAATCTCTCTTCATCGTTTCTACGACATCGATCGGTTGAAATGCCGTGTAATAAGGGAAAAGCGTATGCTCCGTGAGCAAGTTGAACGCATCTAAACCTGGAATGCCTAATCGACTAGCAAGTGTACCCAGGCGTCCCTGAAGGAGGGGCGCTGCAATCGCCGTCCGAGCACCAAACAACGATGCCGTATGACCTGCGGCCGCAGGACAGCCAATCAATCGACGCTGCCGCCCCAGGAGCCCGTAAAGGAGCTCGTCGGGAAAGGGTTTCGGCAAAAAGCCGGAAGTCATGCTTGAGGCAAAGTGTCTGACAACGACGAGGCGGCCAAGCCGGCCGCAACGAGCGCAGCTAAAGGATCGTCGTGCCCTTCCACAATCTGCTCGATCTCACTCTCTCTGGTCGGGGAAGGGCGTTTTCTGGCTGGAGCCTTCTTCCGATTTCTAGAAGCCCTGGGCGCATTTTCCAGCAGCTTGGCAATGGAACTCGAAATGCCCATGATGTCATCCACAGCATTGGAAGAGATAGCCTCGGCGACCACACGCTCGGCCACCTCAGCTGAAAAGCCGCGCTGCATGACATTCGCTGTGAACGAAGCTGCCGAACCGGAATCGCCAGCGCCACTGGCCTCAATGGCTTTCTGCCGCGCCGCACGAAGATCTCGAAACTCTTGCGCAGTCATTCCCATCGACCGCGATATTAGGTTGTCGACATGCCGTTGAAGGGGAACGAGGTCGGGGATAGTCGCAAGAATATCCACGCGGTCTTCCCGCAAGGCCTGGATCATCGGCCTGACCGACGCAAATTCCTCCTTGGCTACGCTTTCAAATAGCTCAGCGCTGAGGGTTTCAGGTTTGCCCGCTTCACCGCGCGAAATGGCACGTAACTGGGTGACAAGAAGTAGCTTTACCGCAATGTCGACGATGCCCTGGCACTCGCGGTAAATCGAAGCACTGATCTCGGGAGTGAGTTCGGTAGGCGTTGCCGTCCATTGATATCTCCACATTTCCTCCAACCAGTCATCCCATTCCTCGCCCCGGCGCAGCGGATCTAGATTAGGCTGACCCAGACCGGCGGCCCGGCGAGCTTGCCTGAAGGCACCGTCCAGAAGTGGCCTCGCTTCCGCCGTACCAATCAGCATCAGTGGGATGCCAAGACGGTTCACAAGGCCCACAAAAAAATTCAGAAAGGGCTGAGGCCCTTCCGGGGACACGGCCACGTTCTGGATCTCGTCAATAACGATGAGACCTACGGCATGCAGGACGACTATATTCTGCAGGCGAGCACCCATCTCCTCGGCATTCGCTTTGGGCTTGCAGAACATCGCCTCATAATTGGTTTTGAGGGCCGCATCGATCGCCTGAAACGCCGCAACACAGAATTGGCGCCGCGTAGGCGTTGCGGGGCAGTCCATCTTTAGATGGACAAGCTGTTTCACGTAATAAGGGGTCTCCGGAATCACCACCTGTGGAATCGAGTCCAGAGTCACCTCGGTGACCATGCTCTTACCGATACCTGGCAGGCCGATCAGTGCGAATCCATGGGCCCCAGCCCCCTTCAAGGATGGAAGGCGGGAAATGCTCTCCTCCACGGCCTTTTCGATAACACCTGAACCAGTCCAGGCTTCGGCTTCCTCTTTCACTTCGGCCTGACTGGCAGTCGAACGGCGAAGAATATTCTCAAGGGCGCTACTACTCGCCAAAAATTGAGCACGGTGCCAGCCGCGAGAAGGATCGCGCAGTTTGTAACCTTGCCGAATGGCCATATTGATACGCTCGACGAGCTGCAGCTGGAGCCGAATCGGCACACTTACCTCGAAGAGCCGCAGCGTGGCGTACTTACGCTGATCGTGAGAAAGCTTCCGCTCGGCTTCACTGTATGGAGCCTCGAGCTCCAGCATCGCCACCCGTTCGTTAAACGACGGAGGAGCACCAAGAACCCTGGTAAATGGGTTCAGTTCGAATTCGGGTATCATACCTACACGAATGCTCATTTCTTGGATTCCTTGGTTCGAGCCATGAGATCACGCAGGCTGGGGGCGCTAAAGTCATCGAGGTCGGCCCGCGGCTTGACCGGCAGAACAAGCGGCTCTGAGTCCGAGCCACTCGACAATTCGACCCTCGGCTTGACGCCCATGCGCTCTCGAAAGTCCGCAGCGTCTTCCACACGATCTGCTTTACGCTCTTCCGACGCTGCTTGGCGCATTCCCGAGACTTGGGACTTTAATGAACCCTTAGATCCAGTCGCGGCCGCTTTGGATGACGCGGTCTTCACCTCGGTCTCGTTCTCCTCCTCCATCTCGATACGGTCCAGCAACTGCCGATCGCGCCGGTTTGCGGAGATGGCTTTATCCCGAAGCATGAGATCTTCGATTTCCCAGCCGTTGCTGCCCGCACGGCGAGCGCTGGTGGGCGTGAGTTCCGCTACCTCAAAGCCATCAGGTGCCTTTGGGTCGTGAACATAAATACGGTCGCCGTCTCGCTTGTCGAAGCTAATAGGCACCTTGAACCGCTTGGTCCTGGCTTTCGAAAACCAGCTCTCACGAAGGGCACGCGGACAGGTGTAGTGAGCACCATGGTAATAGATGCCCGCAGGCGTAACCGTAGCTTGCGCAGTCGGTAGCAGAGCGAAAAGAAACGGCTCTTCACGCGGAGCTCGAGGGAGGCCACCCTTGTTCACAATGCCCCACCGCCATAGCTCACGAGGGACGGCAGGGACGTTGTCTTCCGTCATTTCAGGAAGCTTTGGGTATTTCACCAGCTCATGAGAGTTATTGTAATAGAGGATCTGGCGGATGAGGATGCGGGTC
The DNA here is from genome assembly GCA_964235815.1 of uncultured Sphingomicrobium sp. Lineage (GTDB taxonomy): Bacteria > Pseudomonadota > Alphaproteobacteria > Sphingomonadales > Sphingomonadaceae > Sphingomicrobium. Next base: position 12,531 of record CAXSCF010000013.1, on the reverse strand, counting down.
AGGTCGTCGATGTCCAGCACCGCGTCCAGACGATAATCACGTGCGCCGCGATCCTGAAAGTCGACGTCGACATAGCCCTCCATGAAGGGTTTCCAGTCAGCCTGTAGAAGGCCAAACCGGCGTTCAACAATGCCCTTCCAGTCGGCTCGATACGCAGCAGCATTTTGAACGTCGATGTGAAACCGGGTCAAAATGCCCAAGACGCCTTGACCTTCAATCTCTCCACGATCGCCCTTGAGCATGGAGCAAAGGTGGTGACACGGCCAATCCTCCGGCGTGATCTCAAGTCCAAACTTCGCGCAAAACGCCACTTTGTCAGAGACAGCATTAGCAAGAGCAGTCATGGCTCCTAGCCAGGAGGGGGGATCGAAGCTGAGGGAAAAGCCGACGATCATGCGGCTGAAGACATCGATTACAACATAAAGGGTGGGACGGCCGACTAGGCGTCCGCGGTTTTTGCGCGAGCGGATATAGACGTCGACGATCGTAGCGTCGATTTGGTATCGCGCACCCGGGCCCCATGCTTCGGACGTGGAATCGCTCAAAAGAGGTCGGCGCGACATGCTGTAAACCCGGTCGCCGAGGCGCCGACGCAAAGATGCCTCTCGATCGCGATCGCGAGTCACATAGTAACGGAACTGCTCGAGACGGGGCAGGCCACATTTCTCGTATTCCACCAATGGCACTCGGCTGCCGTGCTTTGCCTGAAGATCAGCGTGGACCTCCGAGAAGAACATTCTCACCATCCGGCGGTAGGCACTCGCAAGATCGTAGCGCGAGTTCGCATCGCGAAAATCGGCGGCGATCATAAAGATGCGGCGCATGTCAGCGGTGACATTGCAGCCCTCACGGTCACCATCCCGAACCGGACGACCACGCTTACGGGCGCCTGGCTTCGCTGGACGCGGAACACCAGCGCTTCCGATGGCAGCCCAAGCAGGAATCAGCGCATCCTTTGTCATCCTGCCGTGGAAGGCTTTTTGCAGCTGAAACTTTACAGTGACCGTGGTAACGGCGTGCAACTTCGCTGCTTCTGCAATCAGTTGCACCCGCTTGCGTTTGACGAAAATGCTGGGGACATGCTCGGTTACGAGTGGTTCGATAATATTCCATAGCTCATCCCGCTTTTTCAGATGTTTCTCTGGAATTAGGGCCTCATTTTTGGGGATCGGAATATCGCCCGGAATGATGGTCCATTCGCCTGAACCGCACCGTGTTTCGAGATCATCAAATTCGACTAGCCACGGCATATCTCTCGGATTGTCGGCTGATTTAACTGCCGCAAGGCGATCCCGCTGGGAAACCCAGACAACCATCAAGCGCTCGCCGTCCAAAACGTCGATTTTATCATGCATCAAGATCATGCTGGGACCTCTTCGGAAATGATCAGCCGCTTCCCAGACTTCAGCGGGTCGAAGCGCTCACCTGTGGCGCAGCTCAATCGCCCAAGCGCCATCGAGCGCTTACAAACGGAAATACCGACGCCTGGCTCCCAGCCGTGATCACGTTCGGCTCGCGCGCAAATGTCAGCCAAGCGGCCATCATGCGTCGATAGAAGAATGGACATCATGGTAGCGGCACGCCGATCCCACTCAGCCCGACCTTCAATCAGGTCATCAACGGCCCGCCATTCAACCGGTTCTTGAAAGTTCAATCGCGCGACGCGATCGGGCTCCTCGGCAACAATAAGTACCCATTTCACGCCCTTGTTCGTCCAATAAATTCGCTCGATCTCAAGCTTCTCTCGTACCCGGCGCTTGCGAAGATCGGTTGGCGTCTTGACAGAGTAAGCGGTCATTCCACCGGCTATCCAAGTGACCAGCAGGTCAGTGGTCATTACAGCGTCGATCCCGTTCGCAGCTGGATGGAGATACCCAAGCTCGTCGGCAATCAGGATCGTTAGCGCTCGAAGCAGGGGAAATTGTTCTCGAATGTCGGCCACCAGGGCGCAGGCATCGAGTTGGAGGAAAAGATCGTCCTCACCGTCCGAAAGTAGATGAACCTCACGGCCGGACTTCGCACTCATCCGCCGGTGGACGCGTCCTAGCGATGAGAAGTCATGGATCTTGATCCGAGGCACATAGCTCGCACCGAAACCAAGCCCACGACCGTCGCGAATCAGGCGGGCGATACGCTTTTCGCTGTTCTTGATCCTGTGCTTGGCCATGCGAAAACCTGAGTTGAGTCACCGCAAGCTAGGTGATGCATCTTAAATTGCAATACCTTCCTTTAATTTTCCAACCTTTCTTGAAAAAGGATCTCCGTTATGGCACGCATGTCATTAGACGATGCTCGGGCTATGGTGGCCCGGTTGGAAACAGAGGAGTCAAAGCTGATTTCCGAAATCACGAAAGATCCGAGATGGCTCACCTTGCCGCTCGCGAAGCGTGATGAAATTGGACGTCGTCACTTCGCTTTCCAGCGCTATCATGCCCTCGATCGCCCTAGCGTCACCGACGCGGAAGAATGTGCTTCTGCTGCCGGTATGAAGACGCGGAATTTCTATAAGCTCTATAAGGAATGGGCTTCCGGTGGCTGCTCGCCAATGGCAATCGTGCCTTACAAAGGCCTTCGCGGCGACCGCAAATCAAAGCTTTCGGACCCAAAAACGGCGGACGAAATTCAAAGCTTGATCGATCAGGTTCTCGATGCGGACCCATTGGCTGCGCCGCGTAAGGTTATCAAATACGTCAAGGAAAACTGGACAAACTCGACTAAGCTTCCGTCCGACGTCACACTTCGAAACTTCCACGACAAGGCGGTACGGGAGCGAAAGCCACTGCCGGGATCGTTGACGATAAACTTCTCGGATGGCCCCCAGGAGGAGGCGGTTCAGTCTAGCGCTTTTGGTGAAGTCATCGTCATCGATCACACTGCTCCATCGAGAATTCTCGTTAATGAAGCGGTCGTGACTACCCCAACGCTCACGCTTGCGATCGACCTCTGGTCGGGATTGCCGCTGGGCTTCGCTACGAGCGATGGGCCGCCAGGCACCAAAGCTGTCCTCGACGCTCTGTGGGATGCACAGAAGAGGGTCGAAGCTCTCATCGTGACCGAGAAGACGGTCAAGCCAAAGATTCTGTATGCGTCCACGTTCGAGCGCCAGTGGGACAACTTCAGAAATTGGCTGCTCAAGCACGATTACGAGCTTCTTGAGCGCCGGGACGTCCGTCTACATCACGGCGGACCAACCAAGCGCATCATCGGCGGCAAACTCGGCGAGATATTTCTCCAGCCAAGAGCAGCTGGCAGGCGCCTCGATGCAACAGCCACAATCGATGACGAAAAGATTGCTCTTCTAAGTCTCGAGCAGTTTCATGAGGTCGTCGATGTGACCATCAACCGGCTGCTTCACGAAGAATTCACGGCCTTCGGTACAGGGGTCGGCGCTTGGCTTGATTTACCACCCCGACCGGAGGTCGTCATCGACTTGGGCGATATGGTGGTGATCAAGAATCGTGCGCCGCGCATCAAAGTCGACGACATCATCAATAGGGTCCGACTGGTTCTTGGAGACCAATTCGTATCGAGTGACGTAGTCGAAAAGGATGACGAGAGATCCGAGTATCGAATTGAGGTTCAGGTCAAAGATATGCGGGAAAAACTGTCAAGCTGGCTCGATCTCGCGGCCGAAGCTTTGAGCATCCGCGAAGAGTACGGAATTGCCGTTCAATTCGACGTTACGAATGATTCCGAGGCCGGTATTAAGACGAATGATCCGACCTTTTCGTCGACCAGCCAGAAGGAAGGGAAAACTCATGAATCAACATGATCGAGCGCTCGACGGACCAACGCCACAAGCTTTGGACGAAGAGTTCATCCGGCGAGCCAAAAAGCCAAGCAAAGCTGCGGCGATGGCGATGTTAGCCGGAGGACACTCAATTGCTTATCGCAACAAGGATACTCCACCTGGACATGTGATCCGACGGCATCCTGACGGTCGGATCGAACTGGTGAAGATCGACCTTGGCGGCCGCAGAGCGAGCCGGACTCCGTGACCGAACAAGCTCGGCCATTTCTATGGGTTTTCGCTGGACCCAACGGCGCCGGCAAAACAACCCTTTTCAACGACATGCTGAGGGGCGACATCCCCTATGTAAATGCCGACGAGATAGCACATACACTCGATCCTGCGAGTGGTGGCATAGACGCCATTCGTGCCGGAAGACTCGCTATCAGCCGACGTAATGCAATGATCGCTCGGCGCGAATGCCTGAGTATCGAGACGACCCTCTCTGGAAACAGTGCCTTGGCCTTTATGAAAAGAGCCAAAACGGCAGGCTATCATTTAAGCTTGGCCTATGTCGGTATCGATACGCCCGAGCTCTCCCGAGCAAGAATCGATCTCAGGGTTGCGGCAGGAGGTCACGATGTGCCTCAAGATGCGGTTGCCCGACGACACCCGGACTCGATGCGAAGACTATCTGCTGCCATGGAGCTCGCAGACAACGCGCTTGTGTTCGACAACAGTGGCATCGAACGACGATTGCTGCTGCACGCCGCTGGTGGCCGGGCCAAGTACATAAGCGATGGAAAGCCAATGTGGTTTTTCAATGCGGTGCCCGACAAGATGCGGCGCTTTCATAATCACACTGGAGATCATTCCCTGAGCTCGAATGGTTTGGGCGGAGATCACTGATCATGATGGCAGAGGGAAAGATCCAAACAATACGCCGGCTTGATCCAAGGCCAGCCGCCTATTTCCCTGAGCCTTTGCCGGACGAGACAGCGAATTCCATAATTGCACGGTATCGACGGCACACCGGGATGACCCATCGGAATGTATCCGAAGATATCTTCGGCAAGAGCACCAAAAGTTCCTTTTCAGCCATGCCGCCGCGGATGGATGCTTTGATCGCTCGAATGCCAAGCTCCCTCGGATACGATCTCGAACGGCTGTTGGAGGAGCATACGGCAATCAACTATTACGCTGCCTTCATGACGACCGATCAACGCGGAGAAATGATCGAGAAATCGCTGATCGGCGACCCCACAGGGCGCAATGTGACGGGCTTCAACTCGAAACCAGTGAGGCCAACGACCTTCCTACGGTTCTGTAGAATCTGCCTTGATGAGCAACGGTCTCAATATGGTGAAACGTATTGGCGGCGGATCCATCAGCTACCGATTGTTGTCGTATGTCCACAGCACCACTGTAGGCTAATAGATAGCACCGTAAGGGACGCCATAAATTGGAGCATCTACGTTTCCCCGGACGAGGAAAATTGTCTCAACGATGCCGAACCCGAATTGATCGACGAGGCTGTTGATCAGAAGCTGTTACTTCATCTGGCGAAATCAGCGCAGCAATTGCTCGAAGGAAAATACCCCGATGGGCTGAGACGGGACTTCCCCGAAGAGTTGATGACTGAAGTTGAAAACCGGGGATATGTTTTCGCCAACAAACGCGTGCACTGGAAGGATCTTCAGGCACAAGCGCTGGTCACGCTTGGTGGCGTGGTTGGTGCTTTTCCAGACATATTGGACGGCGAAAAGCTAGGTCCGTGGCTACTCCAATTGCGTGAAGGCCGACATCCACCGTCAACCGATCGAGTCCTGCTTGCCCATCATGTGGTGCGTAATCTCTCTCCTCGACAGAGCATCTTCGGGGCAGGTCCGTGGCCGTGCCTTAATCCCCTTAGTGACCACAAAGGACAGCGCTGTGTTACGTCTATGACGCACCTCAGGTCAGTCGAAAGTGTCACCTACGGCCGTTTCGCTTGCGAATGCGGCTACCAATATACGCAGGGTATCAACGTCGAGAAAGAATTGGGCCAAGCAACAGTCTGGGAATTCGGCCCGCTTCTGGAAGGCTATATCAAAGACGCGATCGCTAACGGTTGGAGCCTTTACCAGACGCGAAAAACCGCAGGAGTGGGAGCGACCACACTTCTGCGGCATGCCGATCGGCGAGGGATCGAGCATCCATGGCGAAAAGTTGGCGCTACCGATAAAATTGAAAGCTTACTATAAGTCTCTTCGTAAGCCCGTTTTGCACAATGCTTCGTTTCTGTAAAAATTCTATTCAGGTTCAAAACTGCACAGGAATGTCAGGTTTCTATTCAGCATCTACAGGCGAGGTGACGGTCCGCTACTCGGCCGCCGACTTCGTGGCGCTCAACTTGGGAGCATGGCGCTCTTGGCTCGCGAGAATTCTTTTCCCGTTTCTTATCTTTGCCGGCCTTCAAATGATTCCCGTCTTTTCGGGGGAGGAGTCGCTGTCCGACGCGACCGCTTCGTTCGACTGGATATTGGTCGGCGTTGTGACGTCGATCCTCGTCGCTGCCTCCGTCTTGATCGTGGTGGCGGGATATAGCTTGCGCCGGTGGCGGGGCAAGCGAGGCGAGATCGTCTTCGGATTGACTGCCGACGGACCCACCGTCCGCGGCATAGAAATGGAGAGCACGGTTTACTGGCGCTCGATCAAGCGGGTGAAGTCTACCCGTGAACGCCTGCTGTTATATCTTTCCTCGACCACCGCGCTGATCATTCCGCGACGTTGCTTTGCCGACGCGACGATGTTCGAGCGCTGGGTCGAATTCAGCGAGCGAAACTGGTCCGCCGCGAGGTCCAAGGGTGGTGAGTAGCTGCTGGATGGTCGCGCTGCGCTCGCACTGACGAAACATCACACCGGCACGTTGGGGTCCGGTGTGAC
>CAXSCF010000013.1:0-5866 GCA_964235815.1 uncultured Sphingomicrobium sp. | reverse complement strand
GTTGGGCAGGCTGGTCGACCAAGCAATGGCGGACGAGCCGCTTGTCCATACTTTGCTGGACGGCACTCATCGACACATTAAAAAGGGCGCGGCTTGCGCCACGCCCTGATGCACTGGTGATTGAGATCAGTCGGGGCTGACGGGCAGGCGGCCATTGTTGTGGCTGCTGGCGAGCACGGCGGCGAGACCTGCGACCAGCACCAGACCCGCGACCAAAGCACCGATCCCAAACCCGAAGCCCGTCGCGGCCGGGGCGTACGCCACCGGCTCGACGATCGGAGCGACCGGTGTGTCGACCACGACCGGCGTCGGCGCGTCGAGCACGGGAAGCACGCAACCTTGAGCCGGAGTCTGACCCTCGACCGCCGCGGCGGCAGCGGCCGACCCCGCGGCTGCGGCGCACACGGCGCTGCGCGACTGCATCGTGCCATAAGCACTTAGCGCGACAAACGGACTGATCGATGCCGAGGAATAAGTGGCGGTCGGCTGCCCCCGAGACGGGTTCGGGAGCGATGACGGGTGCGTTCCGCATGGTCGTTGAGCAAGGCTCGACCTTTAACATCGATATCCCGCGTTTCGAACTATTATTTCCTCCGGCTTAAGCGGAAAACCTTGCGGTTTGCGTTTTTTCGATATTAAACGTTCACCGAATAATCATAAATTTAATCTATGCAGCTTTTTCCGAACTTTTAGAAAATTGCCACTTTTCAAAAAGGGACAGGTAATGAATGACTGCAAAATCAATTCGTTCACCGAGCGTCTGGACGTAACCGACATCGTTATATCGATGGAGGGCCTTCTAAGTCGCCTCGACGATGAGATGGAAGCGCCCGGGGAAATTGGAGCGCACCTAGATTTAGCGATTTGCCGTCTCTGCTCTTATTTCGACATTGTGCGTCCCGTGAGTCTCTAGATATTGCTCGTCACGGGCCGTCGTCAGACTCCTCTTCGGCAAAAGTTTCTGGACGAACTACGGTCCGAAATAAACGGATTATTAGTCTATGTCCTTCAGCAAACGGAAATCAATCGACGGGTGACTTCGAAATGCAGGATGGCCCACAAATTGCACGGCCTGCTCGGCTTGGTTCACGGCGCGAATTGGTTGTGGACCAATCTGCCGGCGATACTATTCCGAAGAGGACAATCAGGCGCTCGAATCCCCCGCCCATTCCCGCGGGAATCATGCCTACGACGGAGCTCACGTTTCTTCGTCTAGCAGAGGAACTTGAATTTGCTCAGAGAAGTCTCGAGCACTTAGGAAACGTGTTGGCGGGAGACCACGGATCTGTCATGAGGCACGGTACGGCACTTCAAAGCCTAGATTCCGTGAGCCAAATTCTCGGCCACATCGCCAATGTCACACGATCAAGTGAGCCCGCTGAAGCTATTAAGCGGATCGGAATGGTGGAACTCAGATCGCGACTGCAGCGCGGGGTCATATCCGTTCTATAATTAGAGCAAGCCGCGCGCCCTACCACTTATCCAGTTATCTTCGCTGCAAACGATGTAATCAATAAGAACAAACTCTAATACATCCGAGAGGTGTGCGAGACATTGTATCGATTTCCAGATAGCGCAATCTTCAAAAGATTCGCTCGTGAACAATTTTTGCGCTAAAATTACGCCTGCCGAATTATATTTTAATACGCCGCGTAATATTTCACACGTCGGTAATTCGTCTTGACACGAAATGCCTTCATAAACCTCTGTCGCTAAACAAAGTCCGGCCGACGAAACATAGGCAACCCAGAGCTGCTCGCGATCGCTCGCGAGTCTGCCAGAAAAAAATATCTTTGATTGTTCTGTGCCATTAAGAAAGTGTTCTGAATGTTGCAATCTAGACCTCAAATTCCAGGTTTTTCGAACGGATATCTTTGAACCAAAGCCGCTTGAATTTAGAGTGCCCACGAGGCAAATGTCTACGTCCAATTAGTCATCTCTCGTGCATCGAAGCCGCCTGCGTTCACCGAAAACGGTGCAAAGTGATCACCATGACTTTTCTGCGAAAATTTCTTGGCATTACGTCGCAAGGTACGCGGCCTCGCGGGCCAGACGGTTATCGTGCATATGCGGTGGGAGACGTTCACGGCTGCCTCAGCTTACTAAATGAAATTCTAGACAAAATTGAATCAGATATCGTTTCTCGGCAACCCTGCAAAAACCTATTGATCTTTCTAGGCGACTTAATTGATCGGGGCCCTCAATCGTCGCAGGTTATCGAACGGCTCCTAAATTGGCGCTGCGCAAGCGCGTCCGCCATATTCTTGTCAGGGAATCATGAAGAGGTGTTGCTGCGGGTCCTAAACGGTGACGAAAACATTCTTTCCGATTGGCTCAGTTTCGGTGGTGCCGAATGTCTCTCCAGCTATGGCCTTTCACCAGTGGAACTTGCCGAAAAAAACACTACTGCCGCTCTTGCAGAAATCAGAGCGGCGATTCCTATTGAGCACTACGAATTCATTTCAAGTTTTGCCGACACCTTACGCTTTGGCGACTATCTCTTCGTACACGCTGGAATCCGACCTGGGGTTGACCTAAAAAGCCAATCCAAAGAGGATTTGCATTGGATTCGCGAACCATTCTTGACTGACAAAAGCAATCATTCCGTGACGATAATTCATGGCCACACGATATCGAAAACTATTGACGAGCGAGTGAACCGCATCGGCATTGACACCGGCGCTTATCAAAGTGGCGTACTGACCGCTTTGGCAATTGAAGGTGCCGATCGCTGGTATATTAATACTTGCCCAAATAAATTGTAGGCTAGGGCGCGGCAGAGCGGACAATCGTTCACCCACTCGTTTTAAACCACTATTGACCACAAAGAAAGCCTGTCAGGTTCTTCAACCTGACAGTCCGCTTGCGACGTCACGGCACGATACGCATTCAAGTCGCGCACCGATCGCCGCGCGCTGGTCGAATATTTCACCTTCCAGAACGTTGGTCGAGGATATCGAACTGCTCCCGGCCGGCCATTATGCGATGCTCGATCTGGGACGCGCCGACCCCGCGTTCAAAAAAACGCAATATTGGGACTTCGCGTTTCGCGAGCCCGCGCGGGCCGCGCCCGACGCCGACTATCGCGAGGAACTTGATCGCCTGTTCAAGCAGGCCGTCAACCGCCAGTTGGTGACCGATGTCGAGCTGGGCAGCTATCTGTCGGGCGGAATGGATTCAGGCTCGATCACCGGGGTCGCGGCAACGTCCTTTCCCTATCTGAAAACCTTCACCTGCGGGTTCGACCTTTCGTCGGCCTCGGGCATCGAGCTTGGCTTCGACGAGCGTGCCAAGGCCGAGGCGATGAGCTATCATTTCAAGACCGAGCATTATGAAATGGTGCTCAAGGCGGGCGACATGGAACGCTGCCTGCCGTCGCTCGCATACCACCTCGAGGAGCCGCGCGTCGGGCAGAGCTATCCCAATTATTACGCCGCCAAGCTGGCCTCCAAATTCGTCAAGGTGGTGTTGTCGGGGGCAGGGGGGGACGAGCTTTTCGGGGGCTATCCGTGGCGTTACTATCGCGCGGTCAACAACGACAATTTCGAACATTATATCGACAAATATTATGCTTTCTGGCAGCGGATGCTGACCAATGACGAGGTCAGGCAGGTGTTCGCGCCGATCTGGGACGACGTGAAGGACGTATCGACGCGCGACATTTTTCGCGACGTGTTCCGCCATCACGACAAAAGCCTCAACACGCCCGAAGATTATATCAATCATTCGCTCTATTTCGAATGCAAGACCTTCCTCCACGGGTTGCTGGTGGTGGAGGACAAATTGTCGATGGCGCACGGGCTCGAAAGCCGGGTCCCGTTCCTCGACAATGATCTGGTCGACTTCGCGATGCGCTGCCCGGTCCATTTGAAGCTGAACAATCTGCAGGAGGTCGTGCGGCTCGACGAAAACGCGCCCGGCGGCAAGCAGCAGGCGTTTTTCCAGAAGACCCGCGATGGCAAGCAGATCTTGCGCGACGCGATGGCCAACTTCATTCCCGAAGACGTTGCCCGCGCCGAAAAGCAGGGCTTTTCGGCCCCCGACGCCAGCTGGTTCAAAGGCGACAGCATCGACTTCGTTCGCAAGACGCTGATGGGCGACGATGCGGCAATCTTCGACCTGCTTGATCGCGGCGCGGTCCACCGCCTGGTCGCCGAGCATCTCGACGGCGAGCACAACCGCCGCTTGCTGATCTGGTCGCTGCTCAACGTCGAACAGTGCCTCGGCACGGCGGCGTAGGCAGCGATGCGCATCGGACATCCGGCATGAGCCGGTCGCTTGCCGTGCAGACCGCGGCCTATTCGGTCGCCACCTTGCTGTCGCGCGGCATTGCGGTGGTGTTCCTGATCGTCCTGCCGGCCTTTGTCTCGGTCGAGGATTATGGCGTGCTTGGGCTGACCGCGACGGTCATCGCGCTGGCCAGCGTGATCATTCCGCTCGAGGTCAGCCAGGGGCTGGTGCGCTTCTATCCCGGTGCCGAAGCCAGCGCCAAGCCGCCGTTGGTCAACAGCGCGTGGAGCTTCACCCTCGTCATGATCGTGGCGGTGGCGATCATCGCCTTGTGGTTCGCCGCCCCGCTCAACGCGGCGTTGTTCGGCAAGGCGCACTTCCTGCCCGCTTTCCGGACGATGGTCGTCCTGGCGGCGGCGACGATCCTGTTCACCTTCGTCCAGAACCAGTTCCGGTGGGACTTTCGCACCGCCGATTTCGTCGTCGTCAGCCTGCTGTTCACGGTCGTGACGTTGGCACTGTCCTTGCTGTTCGCGCGGCTGTTCGCCGATCCGTTGGTCGGGGTGCTGACCGGGCAATTGACCGGCACGCTGATTGCCTTGGCACTGGGCGCCTATCGCCAGCGCGCGATCCTGACGCCGCGGATCAGCCGCCTGGCCTTGCGCCGGATGCTGCGGTTCTCGCTCCCGCTCGTTCCCGCCAGCCTGGCCTTGTTCGTCAGCACCTATGCCAGCCGGCTGATCCTTCAGGCGATGGCGTCGCTCGGCGAGGTCGGAATATTCACTTGGGCAAGTCAGCTGGCGAGCATTCCGGCGTTGCTGCTGCTCGGGTTCCAGAGTTCGGTCACTCCTTATGTCATGAAGCATTATCGCGACCCCGGCTGCCCGGCGCTGCTGGCGCGGATGCTCGAAGCGCTGGTCGCGATCGAGCTGTGCTTGTGCGTCGGGCTCGGCCTGGTCGCGCCGTCCCTCATCGCCGTCAGTGGCTACACCCAATTCACCGCGGCGGGCCCGCTGGTCGTGATCCTCGCGCCAGCCGCGGTGATGCTGCAACTCTATGTCTTCGCCCCCGGTTTCGCGATCGGCGAGCGCACAAAGGTGCAACTCGGAGTGTCGTTGGCCAGCGCCATGGTCGGGATCGCCGCCAATTTCCTGCTCATCTCGCACTTTGGGACGGTCGGCGCGGCGTGGGCTTTCTTCCTGTGTTCGGCGACCTTCCTGGGCGCCTGGCTCACGCTGAGCCAGCGACTCTATCGCTTGCCGCTGCGCAAGGGCCGCCTGCTGGTGATGATCGTCGCCGCCGCCGGCCTTGCGATCGTCGGCGGACGGATCGAAGGCTGGCTGATCATCAAGCTGGCGCTGGTCGCGCTCCTGGCGCTGCTGGCGTTGGCCTTGCGCCTCCTTGATCTGCGCTGGCTCACCGTCCTTCGCTCGGGCAAGGCGGCGGCATGACGCCATTTCTTGCACTTCGCGGCGATCGCCCATGACGCGAATCCTGATGACCGGCGCCGGCGGGCTGGTGGGGACGCACCTTCTCCCGTTGCTGGCGCAATTCGACGTGGTCGCGCCCGATCGCCACGCACTCGATTTGTCCCGGCCGATCGACCCTGCGGCCCTGCCCGCCTCGCTCGATGCGG
>CAXSCF010000012.1:0-37066 GCA_964235815.1 uncultured Sphingomicrobium sp. | reverse complement strand
CAGCTGCGCGCCAAGCAGAAGCTCAAGGGCTATTACGGCGACGTCACCGAAAAGCAGTTCCGCCAGACCTTCCAGCATGCCGCCAAGATGAAGGGCGATGCGTCGCAGAACCTGATCGGGCTGCTCGAACGCCGCCTCGACATGATCGTCTATCGCGCCAAATTCGCGCCGACGATCTGGGCCGCGCGCCAGATGGTCAGCCACGGCCACATCTTCGTCAACGGGGTGAAGTGCAACATCGCCTCGCGCCGCTGCGACATCGGCAGCGAGATCACGCTGGGCAAGAAGGCGCAGGACATGGCGCTGGTGATGGAAGCGCAGAGCCTCGCCGAGCGCGACATCCCCGATTATGTCGTCGCCGACGGCACCGCCAAGGCGACCTTCACGCGCGTCCCGACGCTCGACGAGGTGCCCTATCCGGTCAAGATGGAGCCGAACCTGGTGGTCGAATTCTATTCGCGCTGATCGCTTTCGACCGGTCGGACACAAGCGGGCGGCCCTTCGGGGTCGCCCTTTTTGTTGGTCCTCGCTAGAGGCTAGGCCATGACGAATATTCCTCTTCCCGAATGGGCCCCGCATCAAGCCGTGTGGATCGGCTTTCCGTCCGATGCCGACCTCTGGGAGGACGACCTGGTCCCGGCGCAATTCGAGGTCGTCGGCTTTGCCACCGCGATCCATGCCGGGGGCGCGGGAGAGGCGATCTGGCTGGTCGCGGCGCATGAGGTCGCCGCCGCCAAGGCGCGCGAGCTGGCGCCGTTCGCGACCGTCATCACCCAGCGCTTTGGCGACATCTGGCTGCGCGACACCGGCGCGATCGTCGTCGGCAGTGGGGCGGATCGCCGCGCGCTGGGTTTTCGCTTCAACGGCTGGGGCGAGAAATATGACCTCGCCGGTGACGACAGCATTGGCGAGCGGCTCGCCGCGGTCGCCGACCTGCCGTTCGCTTCCGCCGACTGGGTGCTCGAGGGCGGCGCGATCGACGGCGACGGCACGGGCATCTTCCTGACCACCGAACAATGCCTGCTCAACCCCAACCGCAACCCGGGATTCGACAAAGAGGAAGTCGAGGCGCGGCTCAGGCGCGACCTGGGCGCGACCAAACTCGTGTGGCTCGGTGACGGACTGGTCAACGATCATACCGACGGGCATATCGACAATCTGGCGCGGTTCGTCGCGGCGGGACGGGTCGCCGTCCCCGAGGCGGTCGGGGGCGATCCCAACGCCGAAGCTTATGCCGATGCCGCCGAAGCGCTGCTCGACGCCGACCTCGAGGTCGTCGCCATCCCCTCGCCCGGGCTGATCGAGGCCGATGGCGAAGCCATCCCGGCAAGCTACATGAACTTCTACATCGGCAATGCGGTGGTCGTCGTCCCTCAATATGGCGCGCCCAACGACAAAGCGGCGCTGGAGGCGATCGCCGAGCTGTTCCCCGACCGCAAGGCGATCGGCCTGCGCGCCGACCATGTGCTGACGGGTGGCGGCAGTTTCCACTGCATCAGCCAGCAGGTGCCGGCATGACCCGGATCACGGTCGCGGCGCTCCAGCTCGCGTTCGGCGAGGACCGCGCGCGCAACATCGCCAACGTCGCCGACCTGGTTCGCGAAGCCGCGGCCAGGGGCGCCAAGGTCGTTCTTCCCCCCGAATTGTTCGAAGGCCCCTATTTCTGCCGAACCGAGGATGAGGACCAATTCGCCACGGCGCGGATGACCGCCGACCATCCCGCCGTCCTGGCGATGCAGACGCTTGCCGACCAACTCGGCATCTGGATTCCGACCAGTTTTTTCGAGCTCGACGGCCCGCAATATTATAACAGCCTGGCGATGATCGAGCCCGGCGGCGCGATCACCGGGGTTTATCGCAAGAGCCACATCCCCGACGGCCCCGGCTATGAGGAAAAATTCTATTTCCGCCCCGGCAATAGCGGGTTCAAGGTGTGGCCCGCGCTCGGGACCACGCTTGGCGTCGGCATCTGCTGGGATCAATGGTATCCCGAAGTGGCGCGATCGATGATGCTGATGGGGGCGCAAATCCTGTTCTACCCGACCGCGATCGGGACCGAGCCCCACGACCCCGAGCTCGACACCTCCCGCTTGTGGCGCCGGGCGATGATCGGCCACGCGGTAAGCAACGTCGTCCCCATCGTCGCCGCCAACCGCATCGGGGTCGAAGGTGGGCAGCGCTTTTACGGCCACAGCTTCATTTGCGACGAGCGCGGGGACATCGTGGCCGAGTTCGGCGCCGAGGAAAGCGGCGTGCTGGTCGCCGAGCTTGATCTTGCCGCAGCGACCAAGCATCGCGCCGCCTTCGGCTTCTTCCGCGACCGCCGGCCCGAGCTTTACGGGCGGCTCACGCAGGACGTGTAGCGAGGGACGACCTTGTCATGCTATCGCATGCCAATGATCCGGGTGTTCAATGTGCGCATCGAGTCGCTCAAGCTGCGGGTGTTTTTCCATCGAAAAAACAACCGCCGACCCTCGCCGAAATCGGGCGGGTCAGCGATGCCCGAGCCGGTCGCACCAACCGGACCGAAAACGCTCTCGGGCGGCGCGGCCGCCGCGCTCGAATTCGACAATTGATTATTGCGAGCGGTCGTCGAGCGCCAGGTCGAACACCGCTTCGAACATCGCCGCATTGAGCCGCCGCGTGTTCTGATTGTAGCGGCTGCAATGATAGCTATCGATCAGGCGCTTGCCGCCGGGCAATACATGGTCGGCACCATGCGCGAATTTGGCGCGCGCGAGCGGCACTGCGAAGCTGCGGCACAAGCTGTCATGCGCGACCTTGCCAAGCGCGATGAACGTGGTGAGGCGCGGCAAAGCGGCGATCGCTTCGAGCAGGAACGGACGGCAGGTCGATTCCTCGATCGGCAAGGTCTTGTTGAGGGGCGGGAGACATTTGACGGCGTTGAGGATGATCGCCCCCGTGAGCTTGAGGCCGTCGCTCGGGTCTGCCGCGTAAGCCCCTTCGCTGAGCCCATATTTGGCGAGCGTGGCGTAGAGCAGGTCGCCGGCGTAATCGCCGGTGAAGGGACGTCCGGTGCGGTTGGCGCCATGCTTGCCGGGCGCGAGGCCGATGATTGCGAGCCACGCCTGGCGGTCGCCGAAGGCGGGCACGGGGGCGTTCCACCACTCGGGGTGCTCGGCGCGGCAGGCGTGGCGGAACTGGACCAGACGCGGGCACAAAGGGCAATTACGCGGGGCTTCGGTACAAGGCAGCGGCGAGAGGTCGGCGGGGGCTAGGGTCACCGCCTCCCCATACCGTTCAGGCTGAACTTGTCGAAGCCCTGCCCTTCTTTTTTGATCGCCAGCAAGTAAGGGCAGTCTTTCGACACGCTCAGGACGAACGGTTTTTCCCTGGATCAGTACGCACATCTTTACGCGATCGCGGTCGGGTCGAACCGCCGGCATGTCCGTTATGGCGCGCCGAGCGGCGTGGTGGCGGCGGCGATTGCCGAACTCGACGCCGGCTTCGCGCTGTTCGCGGCCTCGCCGATCATCCTCAACCCGGCTGTCGGGGGCGCCGGGCGCGAGTTCGCCAATGCGGTGGCGCTGGTTGAAAGCCCGCTCGCGCCCGAGGCGGTGCTGGCCGCGGTCAAGACGATCGAGCGTGCCTTCGGGCGGCGGCCGGGCAAGCGCTGGGCGAGCCGCGTGCTGGACCTCGACCTCGTCGCGTGGAGCGGGGGCACGTTCGCCTCGCGCGCCTTGACCATCCCCCATCCGCGCCTTGCCGACCGGGACTTCGTGCTCGGCCCGCTCCTGGCGGTCGCGCCGGAGTGGCGCGTTTGCGGGGCGCTCACCGCGCGTCACCTCGCGGCACGTCTTGGCAAGCGCCGCGCGCGCGGTTAGGGGAGCGCCTGCAAGGGCCCTTAGCTCAGTTGGTAGAGCGCGTGACTTTTAATCACTAGGTCGCTGGTTCGAACCCAGCAGGGCTCACCATTGCACGGCGCTTGGCGCACGGCCGTCAGCGCGCCGCGGTCTGATACTGGCTGTTGAGCGCCACCGCGGGCAGGACGAAGCGCACTTTCTTTTGCGCGAAGTCGATCGACACTTTTTCGAACGAGCGCATCGCGTCGATCCCGAGCAGGATCGCGGGCTTGTTGGCAAAGCCCAATTCCTTGAAGATCCGCGCGCTGGCGAAGGCGACCATGACATCCTTCAATTCGACCCCGCCAAGGTCGAGCCGGCGCACGCGCGCCATATCGACGGTCTTGACCTGTCCGGTCACCGCCTCGATTTCGGCGCGCTCGCCGCGCTGCTTGATCGCGATCCGCTGGACCGCGACCTGGCGAGCGCGTTGCAACTGACGCATCAATGGCAGATTGCCGATCGATACTTGAGCGCCGGTGTCGATGATCGCCGCGATCGCGATGCCGTCGAGCACGACATTGGTCAGGATCAGCCGCCCGTTGCGGGAGCGGGCGCGGACCACGATGGTGTTGCGGTCGAGCGTGCCAACTTCCTCGAAGCGGCTCGGCGCGATCCGCATCTCGCCCGCCTTGAAGTCGAACACCACCCTTTGGGCGCGCAGCATGTCGATCCCCAGCATCCCCGCGGCTCCGATATGCTCGGCGGTGAAGATCGGCGCGTCGATCACCGACAGATTTTGCTTGCCAACGTCGAGCCGGGGGATTTGCACTGTGTCGACCATGTTGCTGCCGAGCACGCTGTGGACACGCCTCCTTGGTCCTCCGCGCAGCCCGAGTTCGGTTGCCAACTGGCGCGAGATGGCGGTACGTTCGGACCCGGTATCGACCAGAAAGGCGTAAGGTCCCCGGCCGGCGACGTTGACCATCACCGTCATCCGTTGGGCCGGGTCGATCGTCAATGCGAGCGTTTCGGGCGGGGCCGTGGGATCGTTGCTGCGCGGACGTGCCGCTTCGCTTGCAAACGGAGCGGTGGTGCGCGACGGAGCGGGCGGCGCTGCGGCGCTGGCCAGCATCAGTGCGGCGATCATCGATGGCTTCAGCATCGGCGTCCCTCTCCATGGATTAAGGGGACCAGCCTATACCTTGCGCAGCCTCTCCACAATCCGTCCAAAAGCGAAGCCCGGCACAGCGCCGCGCGCGCCGATCTGCCCGGTTCAACCTTGGTCGAGCGGCGCTACAACGCGCAATTTTGTGCCACTCCGGTGTCAACCATAAGGTTCTGGTAACATGGCCGAACCTACACCGGCGCAGACAAGCGTGGACCCGGATTGGCCATGCGATGAATGCGCGCTTTGACGCGCGCGGGGAGTGAAGCGTGGAAGTGCAGCCGGTCGAAACGACGCTTTACTCTTTGTCCGAAACCCCGCCCTGCGAGCCGACCGAGCGCCGCGACGGTGAGCGCCTGATGACGCTCTATCGAGTCGGATCGCTGTCGATCGGCGATCGACGCGAACTGTGCCTGATCAAGAACATCAGCGCGGGGGGAATGATGGTCCGCGCTTATTGCGCGATTGCCGAGGACACCCGCCTGTCGGTCGAGCTCAAGTGCGGTCAGCCGATCGGCGGGGCGGTCAGCTGGGTTCGCGATCTCCATGTCGGGATTCGCTTCGACCATCCGATCGACGTGATCGATATCCTGTCGACATCGATCGAAGGCCCGCGACCGCGTTTGCCGCGGATCGAGGTCAATGCGTTCGTCACCTTGCGCGAAGGCGCGACCACGTATCGCATGCGCGTGTGCGACATCAGCCAGGGCGGGCTCAAGGTCCAGTGCGAAACGCGGCTGACGAGCGGCAGCGACGTGGTCGTCACACTTGCCGGGATCGGCCCGCAACCGGGCGTGGTAAGGTGGACCGACGACGACTGCATGGGCATCACCTTCAACCGGATGATCGCGCTTCCGAGCTTGGTCGACTGGCTGCGCGAACAACGCGAAACGTTTCGCGCCACGAGGTAATCGAGCGGCGGCGTCAATCGACGATCGAAGGTCCCGGCGCCACCGCGATCCAGCGCTCGGCAAGCTTGCGCTCCTGATCGGTCAAGGCCCGGCTGTTCAGTCCGGGGCGGCGATAATCGGCCTGCATCCGCGGCTTGGGGATCGTGACGTGATTGAGCACCGTTTCGAGCGCCAATTGCTGCTCGAACAGGATTCCGGCCTGCTTGCCCTTGGTCCAGATGATCCGCCCAGCCACGGCAATGTCACCCTTGCGGAATAGCAGTGCGGTGCCTTCGACGGGCAAGTCGGGATGCTCGACCTGAGCGCCTTCGGAAGACAGGTTGCGCAGCTTGACGTCGATCGCGCGCCCCGCGATTTCGAGGGTCGCCGTCATCAGCAGATGCGCGCGCCGGGAGCGCCGATTTTGCGGGGTGCCACTTTCGTCCATGACCGACCACTAGCGCAAAGCGGTAAAACTTCGTTTAACGTGCCATGACGAAAAACTTTTTTCTGCGCGGCATGATCGTCGTCACGCTATTGATGCTGTGCCTGATCGCCGGATCGATCGGTGGCCTGGGTTTTGCGCCCGATGTCGCCGCGATTCACCGACTCGAGGCAATCCGTGCCCACTCTCCCACGCTCACCCTCGTCGCGATCGCGGTCACGCAGGCGGGAAGCGCTTATGGCACGGTCGGCGGCGGGCTCGTGGTGACCGCCTGGCTGGGGTGGCGCGTGAAGCGTCGGCTCGCCGCCATATTGGGCGCGACGGTGCTCGGCGAGCGGGTGGTGATCGACGGAATGAAGCTGCTGATCGACCGCAGCCGCCCCGCCTTCGACCTGCACCCGGTCGTAACCAACAGCTCGAGCTTTCCCAGTGGCCACGCGGGCAACAGCATGGCGGTGTTGCTTGCCATCGCTTTGATAGCGGTGCCGCGCGCGCACCGCGATCTTGCAGCGTGCCTTGCGATCATCGCCAGCCTGATCGTCGGCAGCACGCGGCCCTACCTCGGGGTGCATTGGCCAAGCGATGTCGTCGGCGGTTGGGCGCTCGGGGCGGCAATCGCGATCATCGCCTGGAGCGTCGCCGAACGGGCGGGCTCAGCGGCGGCGCAGTAACAGCATCAGATTGTTGGCCGGCATCGCCCGGCGATCGACCAGGTCGAGCCCGTGCTGGGCGGCGAGCGCGGCGAAGCGGCCGACATCGCGCAGTCCCCAGTCGGGATCGCGCGCGCGCAAGTCGCAATCGAAGGCGCGGTTCGACGGCGCGGTCTCGGTCCCCGCCTCGACCCACGGACCGTAGAGGATCAGCGGTGCCCCCCTTGGCAGCAGCCGGCCCGCCCCCTCGGCGATCCCGAGCGCAGTCGGCCACGGACTGATATGCACCAAATTGATCGCCACCACCGCATCGGCCGAGGCGATCGGCCAGGGCGCGATCGCGGCATCGATGCAGAGCGGCGCGGCAAGGTTGTCAGTGCCATCTCTTTCGCGCCACGCCGCAATCGAGCGCAACGCGTCGCAACTGCAATCGCTTGGTTGCCAGCGCAGGGCGGGAAACGCCGCGGCGAAGGCGACGGCATGCTGACCCGTTCCGCTGGCAAGTTCGAGCACCAGCCCGCGCGGCGGAAGCCATTCGCCGAGAACGGCGAGAATCGGTGCGGCGTTGCGCCCCGCTGCGGGGGAATGGCGGCGACGATCTTCACCCGGCCGTTCGGTAAAGCGGCGATCGGTCACGCGGCTCGGGCGACCCGCCGCGCCCGCGCCTCGCGCGTGATCAGCCAGGCGCACAAGCCGATCGGTCCCGCGACGAACGTCAGCAGCAGGAACGGCAGCTGGAACCAGCGCGCGAACCCCTTGTGATCGGCGTCCTTGGCGATCCACAGTCCGACAAACAGATCGAACGCGAGGTAATGCGTCCAGCCGAGCACCAGTCCCGCGTCGCTCAGGAACAGGTTGCGCAGCCCGGCGATACTATAGTCGAGGACATTGCCCCCCGGCGCTCCCGCAACGCGCCCCGGATCGAGCAGAGGCAGCGCAAGCGCGATCATCATCGCGCCATAGCTCAGGCACAGCAAGCCGACCCCGCCATAAAGCACGACTGCCGACACTTTGGGGCCGCGTGGCAAGAACAGGAGCATGGCCCAGCAGATCAGGGCAACGACGTTGGTCGCGGCGAAAATTGCAGACCAATTCATTCGGGGCGGCGTGGCGAGGACTGCAGAGGAGCGCCGAGGATGTGGCGGGCCCGCAGAAACATTTCGATCCGCGTCATGCCGAGCAGCCCGACCGCGAAGGTTAGCATGACGTCGGTGATCAGCAGGGCGTGGGCGTCCATCCCCCCCGGCGTGTCGGGTCCAGGAGTGCCGACGAAATAGGCGCGCGCGACAAAGCGGACGATGATGATGGCGACGAGCAGCAGCATGGCGGCCGGCGAGGCGCGCTGGACCAGGCCGCCCGTCACCGGATCGCGCTCGATGCGCATCATTCGCCCGCGCTGCCACCCGATCAGCCCGCCGACCACGAACCCGAGCAGGCACAGCCCGAGCCCAATCAGGCCGGGGGGATGGAGGCCGATCGTAATCAGCGCGATTCCGACCAGCAGGATCGGAAAGATCAGCAAGCGGCGCGGATTGAGCGGGCGCTGCTTGTTCATCGACCGCATGCGCACGGCCAGCACGACCACGATGACGATCGCCGGGATGACATATTGGAACAGCCGCGGGTCCATCAGCGTCCCCCGATCCGGGCGTTCGCGCCATTTTCGGCCCCATCGGGTGCGGGGGTGCGATAAGCGAGCACCGGATTGCGCGCCGCCAGCGTTTCGTCGAGCCGCCGCCGCGGAGCGAACACCGGCGCCGCCTTGAGCGCTTCGTCGCCGGCGCGCGCGCGCTCCGCGATGGAGCGCAATGCGACGATGAACTGGTCGAGCGTCGCCTTGCTCTCGGTTTCGGTCGGCTCGACCAGCATCGCGCCGTGGACGACGAGCGGGAAATACATCGTCATCGGGTGGAAGCCCTCGTCGATCAGCGCTTTCGCGACATCGATCGTCGAGAAGCCCTCGGCGAAGCCTTTGTCGCTGAAAATCGCCTCATGCATGCACGGCCCCGAGTGCGCGAACGGCGCGTCGAGCACGTCCTCGAGGCTGCGCAACAGATAATTGGCATTGAGCACGGCGTCCTCGGCCACCTGCTGGAGCCCGTCGGCGCCGTGGCTGAGGATATAACTCAAGGCACGCGTAAACATTCCCATCTGGCCGTGGAAGGCGACCATCCGGCCGAAGCTTTGCAGGGGTCCGCCGAAGTGGGCCCGCGCGAACGAATCGGCGTCCTCCTCCTCGATCAGGTGGACCACCCCGTCGGCGGTGCGCGCCGTGTAGGGCAGCGGACCGAAGGCGCTCAAGGCCTCGGACAGGACGACCGGCCCCGACCCCGGCCCGCCGCCGCCATGCGGGGTCGAGAAGGTCTTGTGCAGGTTGATGTGCATCGCGTCGATGCCAAGGTCGCCCGGGCGGACCTTGCCGACGATGGCGTTGAAGTTGGCCCCATCGCAATAGACGAACCCGCCCACCGCGTGGACCGCGTCGCTGATGTCCTTCATCTGCGGTTCGAACAGGCCGCAGGTGTTGGGATTGGTGATCATCACCGCGGCGACATCGCAGTTGTCCGACCCACCCGCCCCGAGCCGCGCCTTGAGCGCTTCTAGATCGACGCGGCCCGCCTCGGTCGCGGGGATATTCTCGACTTTATAGCCGGCAAACGCGGCCGTGGCGGGGTTGGTGCCGTGCGCACTTTCGGGGACGAGAACCACCGAACGCGCGTCGCCACGTGCTTCGAGCGCGGCGCGAATGCACAGGATGCCGCACAATTCGCCATGCGCCCCGGCCTTGGGGCTCATCGCCACGCCGTGCATGCCGGTCAGGTCGATCAGCCAGAAAGCGAGCGTGTTGATCAGTTCGAGCGCGCCCTGCACCGTCTCCTTGGGCTGGAGCGGGTGGATGTCGGCAAAGCCGGGCATCCGCGCGACCTTCTCGTTGAGCCGCGGATTATGCTTCATCGTGCAGCTGCCAAGCGGAAACAGCCCGAGGTCGATGGCGTAATTCTGGCGGCTGAGGCGGGTGTAGTGGCGCACCGTCTGCGGTTCGCTGAGCCCGGGAAGACCGATCTCGGACGTCCGCTCCATTCCGCCTAGCTTCGATTCGCCGCTCTTCGCGGGGGCGAAATCGACTCCAGTCGACTGAGTATCGCCGATCTCGAAGATCAACGGCTCCTCGAGCATCAATGCGCGGTTGCCCGTGGTGGTCGGGGCATCGCTGCCCGCCGTTGCGATCGGCGAGGAGGGCTTCCACCCGCTGTGATTGATGCTCACTTGACGACCTCCTTGAGCGCGGCTTCGAGCGCGTCGATATCCGCGTCGCTGACCACTTCGGTGACTGCGATCACCAGCCCGTTGGCGAGGCCCGCCTGCCCCGGATACAGCCGCCCGAGCGACACCCCGCCGAGCACGCCTTGCTCGACCATCGCGTGGACCGCGGGGCGCGCCTCGACCGGAAGCTTCAGAGTGAACTCGTTGAAGAAGCTGTCGTTGACCAGTTCGACCCCGGGCAGCGCGGCGAGCCGCTCGGCGACTTCGACCGCGCGCGCATGATTGATCTTTGCCAATTGCCGCAGTCCCTTTTCGCCGAGCAAGGTCATGTGAATGCTGAACGCCAGCGCGCACAGCCCTGAATTGGTGCAGATATTGCTCGTCGCTTTCTCGCGCCGGATATGCTGCTCGCGGGTCGATAGCGTCAGCACGAAGCCGCGCTTGCCTGTCGCGTCGATGGTTTCGCCGGCGAGCCGCCCGGGCATCTGCCGGACGTGCTTTTCGCGGCAGGCGAACAGTCCGACATAGGGCCCGCCAAATTGCAGCCCGACCCCGATCGACTGGCCTTCGCCGACGACGATGTCGGCGCCCATCTCGCCCGGCGACTTGATCAGGCCCAGCGCGACGGGCTCGGTCACCACCGCGATCAGCAGCGCGCCCTTGGCGTGCGCCGCCTCGGCGATCGGGGCGAGGTCGGTGATCCGGCCGAGGATGTCGGGATATTGCACGACCACCGCGCTGGTCTCGCCGTCGATGCTGGCGATCAGCCGCTCGACGTCGGTCGCGGCGTCGAGCGTCGGGGTGGCAAGATCGAGCGTGTCGCCGGTGAACTTTGCCATCGTCGCGCACACCGCGACGTAATGCGGGTGCAGCCCCGACGAGACGATCGCCTTCGTCCGCCGCGTGATGCGCCGCGCCATCCCGATCGCTTCCCAGCACGCCGTGGAGCCATCGTACATCGAGGCATTGGCGACCTCGCACCCGAGCAGCCGCGCGACCTGGCTCTGGAATTCGAACAGCACTTGCAGCGTGCCCTGCGCGATTTCGGGCTGGTAGGGCGTGTAAGCGGTGAGGAATTCGCCACGCTGGATGAGGTGATCGACCGAGGCCGGGACGTGATGCTTGTACGCCCCGCAACCAAGGAAGAAAGGCACCTCGCCCGCGACCATATTCTTGCGCGCCATCGCACCAAGCTCGCGTTCTACCGCCATTTCACTGGCGTGCATTGGCAAGCCGTGGATCGGCCCGTCGAGCCGCGCTTCGGCGGGCACGTCGGCGAACAATTCGTCGATCGAGCGGGCCCCGATCACTTCGAGCATGGCGGCGCGATCGGCATCGCTCAGCGGGAGATAACGCATCAGTGGGGCTTCCTCATGATGAAGCGGAGACGGACATAATCGGCGGTGTCGGTGCCGACGCGCGCGGCGACGGCATCGGCGATGGTCTGGCGCTGATCGGCGGGCACCCCGGCGCGGTCGAGCCAGCCGGCGCGAAAGGTCAGCACCCAGGCGGCGACGCCATGCTCGAGCAGCGTCGGGCGCTCGATCAGCCGCGCGTCGACGTCGCGAAAGCCCGCGCCCTCATATAATGCGACGAATTCCTCGACTGACGGATACCAATTGGCGGCGAAGCTCGGCGGGCCATAGCCGCGCGCAACCAGTTCGTCGTCGAGTGCCTGGCGCAGGACGGCGAGGTTGCCTTCCCCGCCCATCTCGCCGGCAAAGCGCCCGCCGGGTTTCAGCGAAAACCAGATCGCGCGCGCGGCGCGTTCCTTGTCGAGCACCCAGTGCAAGGTAGCATTTGAGAAGACCGCGTCGAATGCCTCGGCGAACTTCAACTGCGCCGCATCCATCAGCCGCGCGTCGAGACCCTTCGCTCGGGCCGCACCGATCATGCTGAGACTGTTGTCAATCCCGACGACCTCGGCCCCGTCGTCCTTGATCCGCAGCGTCAGCGTGCCGTCGCCGCACCCGACGTCGAGGATATGCTCGCCCGGCTGGGGGTCGAGCAGGTCGAGCGCGGCCTGGCCAAGCGCGGGCACGAACCCGCCGACGCGGGCATAGTCGCGCGCATCCCACTGGCTGGTCGAGGCCGGCGCGTCGATCACCGCAGCGGCACCAGCCGCGGATCGACAAGTTCGTTGGCACGATCGCTACACACGACGATGATGCCCGGGCTGCCATGCTCGACCGACTTGTGATCGGCGCGGGCATGAAGGCATCGGGCGTTGAGCCGCGCCTCGATCACTACCGGTTGGCCAAGCCGCGACTGGATCGCGCGATCGAATGAGTCGGACGATCCGAGCGACAAGCCGCGCGAGTCCGGACCGAGATCGCTCCGCAGCGAGCAGGACAGGCGCTCGCACTTGAGCACCACACCGCTGACGCGAATGACCTGTCCATCGAGCGCGCCGTGCTGGCGCCACACCTCGGCCACGGTCAGCCGGGGCAGCCGGGCCGAGCCGCCGCTCGCGGCCAGCACCAGCGCGACCAGGCCGAGCCCGCGGATCAAAGCGTCGCGACCCATTCGCGATAAGCGGTTTCGTCCATCAGGCCTTCAAGTTCAGCCTGGTCGGCGATCGTCATCTTGAAGAACCATCCCATGCCCTCGGGGTCGCGGTTGATCAGTGACGGGTCATCACCGAGCGCCGTATTGCCCTCGATCACTTCGCCCGCGATCGGGGCATAGACGTCGCTCGCCGCCTTGACCGATTCGACCACTGCCGCCTCGTCTCCCTTGTTGAGGGCGCGGCCCTGCTCAGGAACTTCGGCGAACACGATGTCGCCGAGCGCATGCTGGGCATGGTCGGAAATGCCGATCGTGGCAGTGTCGCCCTCGACCTTGATCCATTCATGCTCGCCGGTGAAGTAAAGGCTCATGTCAGGCTCCCTGCGGTTTGCGGTGATAATGATGGGGGACGAACGGCATCGGCGTTACATGCGCCTGGAACAATTTCCCGCGCTGTTCGAGCTTGAGAGACGTGCTGGGCGCGGCCTGCGCGGTCGCGACATAGCCCATCGCGATCGGGCGGCCGAGGGTCGGGGAGTGACCGCCGCTGGTGATGCGGCCGACTTCACTGCCCTCTCGGTCGAGGATGAGCGCGCCTTCGCGCACTGGCTGCTTGCCCTCGACCAGCAGGCCGACTCGCTTTTGGAGCGGACCGGCGTCGATCTCGCCGATGATGCGGTGCGCGCCGGCGAACCCGCCTTCGGCGCGGCGCCTCTTGCCGATCGCGAACAGCAAGTCGGCCATGACGGGCGTGGTCGAGCCGTCAAGGTCGTGTCCGTAAAGCGCCAGTCCGGCCTCGAGCCGGAGCGAGTCGCGCGCGCCGAGCCCGATCGGCTTGGTTCGATCATCGGCGATCAGCGCGTCGGCCAGACCCGCGACATCGCGCGAGGCGACCGAAATTTCATAGCCATCCTCGCCGGTATAGCCCGAGCGGCTGATCCACAGCGGCTTGTCGTTCCAGCGGAACAAAGCGGCCTGCATGAAGCTGAGGTCCGCGACACCGGGCACCAGCGCGTCGAGCACGGCGGCGGCTTCGGGACCCTGAAGCGCGAGCAAGGCTTGCTCCTTCATCAAATCGAAGGCGATGCCGCGCGGCAGGCGGCGTTCGAATTCCTCAATGTCGCCGGCCTTGGTCGCGCCGTTGACGACGAGGTAGAAATGATCGCCGCGGCGGGTCGCCATCAGATCGTCGATGATCCCGCCATCCTCGCCAAGCAGCATCGAATATCGCAAGCGCCCATCCTTGAGCGATTGGAGATCGCCCGGGAGCAGGGTCTCGAGCGCCTGGTCGAGATTGGGGCCGTGGAACAGCAATTGCCCCATGTGACTGACGTCGAACAGCCCGGCATGGGTCCGCGTCCACAAATGCTCGGCCATGATCCCGTCATACTGGACCGGCATGTCATAGTCCGCGAACGGGACCATCCGCGCGCCCTGGTCACGATGCCAGGCGTCGAGCGGGAGAAGGTTGGGCGTGGGGTCGGTCATGCAAGCGCTCCGATCGAGTCCGGTTCGCGGCGCCGGCCGGCGCCCCGATCGCGAACCCCCGTCTGTCGCTAGGACCTGAGAGCTTTGACCCTTGCGGCGGACCGCACTGGCTTACCCCTTCGGCGGCCCCGCCCTAGGACGAAGCACTTTCCAGACTGTCAGGCCCGCGCGGTCCGTTTGCCTGAGAGATTCCGGGGGCGGTTGCTCCTTCGGCGGTCGGTTTTGCGCCCGACACTCTCCCGCGCGGCCTTCCGCCGGCGAGCCGACGGTGACGCGCCAGGCTGTGGCGAGCCGCCAGCGCCGTGTCAACGCGAGATGTTGGCGGATCTAGCGAGTCGCGTTGTAGCGCAATTGATCCTGGGTCAGCTGAAAGCCGATCAGATGCTCGAACGTCGCGCGGGCAACCGCGGCGCGGACCAGGGGATCGCTCAGCGGATCGATCGCGGCATTGACGTCCCCCGACTTGCGGCGCGTGACCAGCTTGTCCCGGACATCTTCGGGCAGCCCGACCGACGCGCGGTTGATCTGGATCCGGGCGAGACCGCGGCCGCTGCCGCGTCGGCTGCCCGCGCCGAAGGCCACCGCGACCTGGCCGATGCGCTTGGCCACGACCTTCGATCCGGCCTGCATCGCGACATCGAAATAGGGCAGCACGACCGTCCGCGCCGGCCCGGCGTCGCGCCGGGTCGCGACCACGTCGAACGTCGCGGCCGAGACGATCGGGTCGGTCGCCTCGCTGCACGTCGAGCGGACGTTGGTGATCGTGGCGACGACATCGAGCGCGGCGCTGTCGCTGCGCCCGGCGGGGTCGAATATTGTAACGTCGCCGGTGGCGGCGGGGATTGCGACCTGTGGACACAAGGGGCGGCGCGTATACACTCCGCCATCTTCGATGCCGGTGCGGCCGCCGCAAGCGGTTGCGGCGAGCATCAGCGAAGCGATCAGGAGGCTGCGGGGTTTCACGAAGGACGATCCCTTGTTGCTGGCGCCGCCCCGGCACGATGCCGGCGCACAGGCGCGATTATATCGGTCGCCGTCATAGGAAGCCCCTACCAAGGCTGCAAGCAATCGCTTACATCGCGGGCATGGCCTCATTCCCCGCTTCCCTCCCCGCTTTGCATTTGCTGATCGCGGCGCCGCGCGGCTTTTGTGCCGGAGTCGATCGCGCCATCACGATCGTCGAACGCGCGATCGAACGCTTCGGCCCGCCGGTCTATGTGCGGCATGAAATCGTCCACAATCGGTTTGTCGTGGATCGGTTGCGGGGGATGGGCGCGGTGTTCGTCGAGGAGCTGGACGAGGTGCCCGACGGCCGCCCGGTGGTGTTTTCCGCGCATGGCGTGCCCAAGCTCGTCTCCGCGACCGCGGAAGCGCGCGGGCTCGACTATCTCGACGCCACCTGCCCCTTGGTCAGCAAGGTCCACCGCCAGGCCGGCCATCCCGAAGTGATCGGCACCTTCGGCCAAGTCCCCGACGGCACGATGAGCCTGATCGAGACCGCCGCCGACGCCGAACGCATCGCCGTCTCCGCGCCCGGCACTCTGTCGTTCCTGACCCAGACCACGCTGTCGGTCGACGATACGGCGGAAATCGTCGATATCCTCAAGCGGCGCTTCCCGACCATTCGCGCGCCGCGCGGCGAGGACATTTGCTACGCCACCACCAATCGCCAGGCGGCGGTCAAGGTGATCGCGCCAAAGTGCGACCGGATGCTGGTCATCGGCGCGCCCAACAGCAGCAATTCGCTGCGCCTTGCCGAAGTCGCACAGCGGCTTGGCATCCCGTCGCGCCTTATCCAGCGCGCCGCCGAGATCGACTGGGCGTGGCTCGGGCAACCGACCACGCTCGGGCTGACCGCCGGCGCTTCGGCGCCCGAAGTGCTGGTCAGCGAAGTGATCGCGGCGCTCCAGCAACGCTTCGACGTGACCATCGAGGAAGCCGCGCACGTCACCGAAGACATGGTGTTCAAGCTTCCGCGGAGCCTTGTCGCCTGACATGAGCGAGCTTCCGATCGTCGAAATCTTTACCGATGGCGCGTGCAAGGGCAATCCCGGCCCGGGCGGCTGGGGGGCGCTGATCCGCATGGGCGCGCGCGAGAAGGAAGTGTCGGGCGGCGAACCGCTGACGACCAACAATCGCATGGAATTGCTCGCCGCGATCCGCGCGCTCGAGGCGCTGACCAAGCCGTGCCGGGTGACGCTGACCACCGACAGCAATTATGTCCGCGACGGGATCATGAAGTGGATCCACGGCTGGCAACGCAATGGCTGGCGCACCGCCGACCGCAAGCCGGTCAAGAATGCCGACCTGTGGCAATCCTTGCTCGCCGCGTCGAAGCCGCACGCAATCGACTGGCATTGGGTCAAGGGCCACAGCGGCCATGCCGAAAACGACCGGGTCGATGAGCTCGCCTGCGCGGCCGCCGAAGCGATGCGCGGCTAGACGCTATCCGAAGCGCGCCGGATCGAACGGCCGAGGATCGATCCGCGGGCGTTCGCCGAGCAGCACCGCCGCGGCCAGCGCCGCCGCGGCGGGCGCGGTCTGGATTCCGAACCCGCCCTGCCCCGCGCACCAGAAGAATTTCGGCTGATGCGGATCGAAACCATAGAGCGGAATGCGGTCGGGCGCGAAGCTGCGCAGGCCCGCCCAGCTTCGTTCGACCGCCTCGACCGGCCAATCGACGACGTCTTGGAAGCGAGCGATCGCGGTCGCGACATCGATCTCCTCGGGCGCCGCGTCGCATGGCGCGCAATCGATCTCGTCGTGCGGGCTGAGCCAGATCGAGCGATCGCTTTCGCCCTTGAAATAGAATTGGCCGGCGGCGTCGCTGATCAGCGGCAGGTCGCGCAGCCCACGCCGCGCGCAGCGCAATTGAACCATCGTTCGCCGCTTGGGCTGGATGCCGATCGGGCGAACATCGGCGGCGCGCGCGACCGCGTCGGCCCAGGCACCTGCGGCATCGACCAGAATGTCCGAGCGAATTGCCACTCCGTCGGCGAGCGTGACGAGCCATTGGTCGCCATCGCGCGCTGCGTGGACGAGCTGCGCGCCGGTCATCACCATTCCCCCTGAACGGCGCAGTTCCGCCAAGGTAAAGGCATGAAGTCCAGCGACGTCGATGTCGGCGCAGCTTGGCTCGTCGCGGCCGGCCCGCCAAGCGGGGCGCAGTCCGGGGATGCGCCGATCGAGCTCGCGCCGGTCGAGCGGCGGCAGCGGCGGCAGGCCGTCGAAGCGCCCGGTGCGGCTGAGGTGGATGGCCCCGCGGCGCCGCAGCCTGCCATGCTCGTCAAGAAAGGCGTGGCTTGCGCGACTGAGCGGCGCGACCACCGGGCCGCCGTAGCTTTCGAGCCAGAACGCCGCCGATCGTCCGGTCGCGTGATGCCCGCATTGTGCCTCGCTTTCGATCAGCAACACCCGCCGCCGGCCGCCGATCGCCGCGCCGAGGCTGGTCCCGGCGATCCCGCCGCCGACGATAAGGACGTCCGTTTCAATCATCACGCCGCGTGGTTACGGTTTGATAAGCGGTCCCGTCTAGAGTTTGCGACATGGACAAGACGCTCTTCGTCGATTTGTTGTGCGGGACACTGGCGCTGATGCTGTTGTGGGCATCGGTGATCGACATCCGCACCCGCACCATCGCCAATGGCCTGAACCTGGCGATCGCGCTGATGGCGCCTTTGTTCTGGTGGGGGATGGGGGTCGACCCGTGGCCCGATATCGCGATCCGCATCGGCGTCGCGGCAGCGGTCTTCCTGCTGTTCGCGCTCGCGTTTCAGCTCGGCGCGATGGGTGGGGGTGACGTCAAGCTCGCCGCCGCTTTGGCGCTGTGGTTCGCACCCGGCGACACGCTGCTGCTGATCGTCCTGATGTCGCTTGCCGGGGGATTGCTGACGCTGATCGTGCTGATCGAGCATCGCGCCCGGAAAAGCGAGGGCCGGCCGGAGGTTCCGTACGGCGTCGCCATCGCGTTCGGCGGTTTGTGGTTACTCGCCCAACGGTTTCTTAACCATTTTGCCTGATGTTCACCAACATCAAGAGGACCCTCTAGGGGAGGCGTAATCGCCATGGACGTGAAGAAAGTTGCGCTGCTCATTGGAGCGCTGGTGATTGCGGTGGTTACCGCGGTCATGGCCAAGAACATGTTTTCCGGGGCTGGCGCCGATGCGGCGTCGGCCGCGCCATCGGTGCCGCTCGGCCCCAAGGTGCTGGTGGCGCGCAAGGCGCTTCCGGTGGGCACGCTCATCGATGCCGAGAGCCTTGCCTATCAGGCGTGGCCGCAGGAACTCGTCCAGGGCGCTTATTACACCGAAGGATCGCCCGACGGCAACGTCGCCAAGATGATCGGGACGGTCGTCCGCAACCCGATCACCGCGGGCCAGCCGATCACCAAGGGATCGCTGGTCGGTCCCAGCGATCGTGGCTTCCTTGCCGCGGCGCTCGGGCCGGGCATGCGCGCCGTGACGGTGCCCGTGTCCAACACCGGCAGCGTCGCGGGCTTCATCTTCCCGGGGGACCGGGTCGACATGGTGCTGACCCAGACGGTCAACGGCGGCGGCTCGGGCGATCCGCTCAAGGTGGCCGAGACGATCGTGCGCAATTTGCGCGTGCTCGCCACCGATCAGCGCATCGACAGCCAGAACGCCGAGGGCAAGACCGAGGTCAAGACCTTCGGCACGGTGACCTTCGAGGCGACCCCCAAGATCGCCGAGAAGATCAACGTCGCGCAGTCGCTTGGCACGCTCAGCCTCGTGCTGCGCTCGATCGCCGACAATACCGCGGAGCTCGAGCGGGCCGTCGCGGCGGGAGAGGTCAAGGTTCCGGCCGGGACCAACCCGACCGACGAGCGCCGCATCCTGCTCGCCATCGCCAATCGTCCGGCCGACGGCAACACGACCTACCAGACCGGCGGCGACGTGTCGCGCTTCCAGCGTCGTTCGATCCCGGCAGTTGCGCCGACGGCACCCGCCGCTCGATCGGATGATTCGCTGAGCCGACTGGCGAGCGCGATGATGCGCAACTCCGCTCCGGCTCCGGCCACCACCAGCGGCGCGACCGTGTCCTACGGACCGTCGGTGCGCGTCGCTCGCGGCAATACTGTCACGATCGTTCCCGTAGGAGCTCGTTAAGATGACCAGCACCACCCTTCGCCGCCAGGCGCGCCTGGGCACCGCCCTCGCCGCTTTGGCCATCAGCTTTGCGACGACTGCCGTCGCTGCCCCTTCGGCCGCTGCCGCTGCCCAGTCGTCGCGCCCGTCGGAAACGCTCAACCTGTCGCAGAACACCGGCACCCTCGTGCGGCTGTCGTCGCCGATGTCCGACGTGTTCGTCGCCAATGAAGGCATCGCCGACATCCAGGTGCGCTCATCGACCCAATTGTATGTGTTCGGCAAGGCCTCGGGTGAAACCACGGTCTATGCCACCGACAAGGCCGGCCGCGTGGTCTATGCCGCCAACGTCCGCGTCGGGAACAATCTGGGTTCGGTCGATGAAATGCTGCGCCTGGCGATGCCCGAATCGAGCATCCAGGCGACCCCGATGAACAACCTCGTGTTGCTCACCGGGACGGTCGGTTCGCCCGACGACGTGTCCGAGGCCCAGCGCCTCGTCCAGGCCTATGTCGGCACCGGCACGCAGGTCGTCAGCCGCCTGCGCTCGGCAACCCCGCTGCAGGTCATGCTCAAGGTCAAGATCGCCGAGGTCAGCCGCAGCCTGGTTCGGAACATGGGTGTCAACCTGCTGTCGCGTGACAGCACCGGAGGGACCTTGTTCGGAATCTCGCAAGGCACACCGGGCACGATCAAGCCGACCGCGACTGGCGGCACCACATTTGATTTCTTGGCGGGAGGGGCGGGCACGACCTTCGGACTGGCGCGCAAGTTCCTCGGCCTTGATTTGCTCGGAACGCTAAACCTCGCCGAGGGTGACGGCCTTGTCACCACCCTCGCCGAGCCGAGCCTGAGCGCGCTGTCGGGTGAAACCGCGAGCTTCCTTGCCGGGGGCGAATATCCGATCCCGGTGGCCCAGGCTCAAGGCGCGATTTCGGTCGAATATAAGTCCTACGGCGTCGGCCTGTCGTTCACGCCGTTCGTGCTGGCCGATGGCCGCATCTCGATGCGCGTCCGGCCCGAGGTCAGCGAATTGTCGTCGGAAGGCTCGATCACGCTCAACGGCACGGTCATCCCGGCGCTCGTCACGCGGCGCGCCGAGACCACGGTCGAACTGGGATCGGGGCAAAGCTTCATGATCGCCGGACTGCTCAAGAACACGAACAACAACAATGTCGACAAGGCGCCGTTTCTCGGCGACCTCCCGATCCTTGGCGCGCTGTTCCGTTCGACCAAGTATAAAAGGGCGGAAACCGAACTGGTGATCGTCGTCACGCCCTATCTGGTGCGTCCGGTGTCGTCGCAACTTTCGCTGCCCACCGATGGCTACCGCGCGCCCAACGCCGGCGAGCTGATCTTCGGCGGGCACGTCTACAAGCGCCGGCCGCTGTCGGCGACCACCGGCACGACCACGTCGCAGGCCGCCCCCGCCAGCCCGGGCTTCAAGCTGTGAACCGCGCCGTCTTTTCGAAGGATCGAACCATGACCCGTTCCATCATCCTGATCGGCCTCACCGCCGCGATCGGCGCGGGGCAAGCCCTGGCCGCCAATTCGGACCGGCCCGCCAAGGGCCTGGCCTCGGTCAATGTACCGGTCGTCACGCGCGCCGATTATGCCATCGACTTGTTCGCCCCCGACGGCAGTCTGTCGCCGCCCGAAGCAACCCGGCTCGACGGCTGGTTCCGGTCGATGGATCTTGGCTATGGCGACACCGTCTATGTCGATGGCGCAATGGGCTATGGCGCGCGCGGCGATGTCGCCCGCGTCGCCGGTCGCTATGGATTGCTGGTCGCGGTCGGCGCCCCGATGACGGCGGGCGCAGTGCCGCAGAGCATGGTCCGCGTGGTCGTGTCGCGGACCAAGGCGACGGTCCCCAATTGTCCCAACTGGTCGAAGGCGCCGACTCCGAACTTCGACGATTCGTCCGACTCCAATTACGGCTGCGCCATGAACAGCAACCTCGCGGCGATGATCGCCGATCCGCAGGATCTGGTCCACGGCCGCGAAGGAAGTGGCGTCACCGACGCCTCGACCTCGACCAAGGCGGTCGATCAGTATCGCAAGGCGACTCCGACAGGCGCTCAGGGCCTTGCGGCGTCCGGTTCGAAGGGCAAATAACGATGAACGCTCCATTTCAACAACGCGCCGGATTGCGCGATCCGTTTACCGCCTTCGTGTGCGACGAGGCGACGGCCGACATGCTCCGCCCGGTCGCGGTCGAGCACGGCTGGTCGCCCGAAAAGGTCAACAAGGGCGGGCTGCGCAACGCGGTCCAGTCGCTGTCGGTCTCGGCCAGCCCCAACATCCTGTTCGTCGACTTGTCCGAAAGCGCCGACCCGCTCAACGATATCAACGCCCTCGCCGAAGTGTGCGAGCCCGGCACGATCGTCATCGCCGCGGGCCAGGTCAACGACGTCCGCCTTTATCGCGATCTCGTCGCGAGCGGCATCCACGACTATCTGCTCAAGCCGTTCACGGTCGATCAGCTGCGTGACACCTTTGCGCATGCCCAGTCGATCCTGTCGGGGCCGCGCGGCGAAGCGCAGGTCGACAAGCCCCACGTCATGACCGCCGTGATCGGCGTTCGCGGCGGGGTCGGCGCCTCGACCATCGCCACCAGCCTTGCCTGGCTGCTCGGCGAAAAAGCGCACCGCTCGACCGCGCTGCTCGATCTCGACGTTCACTTTGGGACCGGCGCGCTCGCGCTCGACCTCGAGCCGGGCCGCGGTCTCACCGACGCGATCGAAAATCCGAGCCGCATCGACGGACTGTTCATCGAACGCGCGATGGTTCGCGCCAACGAGCGGCTCAGCGTGCTGTCGGCCGAAGCGCCGATCAACCAGCCGCTGATGACCGACGGAACGGCCTATTTCCAGCTGCAGGAAGAAATGAAGAATGCGTTCGAATCGACCGTGCTCGATCTGCCGCGTCATATGCTCATCCAATATCCGCACATGGTCCACGATGCCCATGTCGCGGTGGTGGTCAGCGAGCTGACGCTGGCGGCGACGCGCGACACGATCCGCATCCTTGCCTGGCTCAAGTCGAACGCGCCGCAGACCAAGGTGATCGTGGTGTCGAACCGCGTCCCCTCGGGCGGCGCGCTCGAAATCTCCAAAAAGGATTTCGAGCAGTCGATCGAACGCAACATCGACATCATGTTCCCTGACGAGGCCAAGTCGGCGGCGCAGGCGGCGAAGCTCGGCAAGCCAATGGCCGAAATCGCCACCGGCAAGCTCGCGGCGCCCTTCACGACCCTGTCGAACATGGTGCTGAGCCATGCCAGCGACGACGGCGCGGCGGTCGAGACCAAGGCCACCAGCTCGGGCAAGTCGCTGGTCGACAATCTGAAGTCGATGCTGGCCAAGCCAAAGGCCGCACAGGCGGCGTGACGCGACGGCCGCGCCAGCGGCTCGATGAACGGGCTTCGGGGATGGGGCAGTCGCCACCTTCCTGCCGCCAAGACAGACGGGACTTGAGTGATGCCAATTTGGGGTTTCCTGATCCTCGCCGCCGCGTTCGCGCTGTTCCTGGGCGCCAAGGCGTTTAGCGGACCCAGCGTCAGCAAGGCGGTCAAGCGCCGGCTCGAGATGCTCAAGGAACGGCATGCCGATGGCGTGCTCGCGGCGCATGCCCAGGCTCAGATTCGCAAGCTGATGGCGCAGCGTCAAAGCCGCGCCGAGGGCATCGCCTTCAAGCTCATCCCCAAGCCTGCTTTGCTGCGCAAGCGGCTCGAGCAGACGGGGAAGCGGATCAGCCTTGCCAAATATGGCGCGATCTCGGCCAGCCTCGGCGTGTTCGTCATGATCGTGATGACAGTCAAGGGCGCGCCGTTCCTGCTTGCCTTTTTCGTCGGCGCGTTCGCCGGGGTCGGGTTGCCGCACTTCATCATCGGCAAGATGATCAAGCGCCGCCTGACCAAGTTCACTTCCAATTTTCCCGACGCCATCGAGCTGATGGTGCGCGGCCTTCGCTCGGGCCTGCCGATCACCGAAACGCTCGGCATCGTCGCCGCCGAATTGCAGGGGCCGGTCGGGATCGAGTTTCGCGGCGTGTCGGACAAGATGAAGATCGGCCGCACGATGGAGGCCGCGCTTCAGGAAACTGCCGATCGCCTGGGCACGCCCGAGTTCCAATTCTTCGTCATCACGTTGGCGATCCAGCGCGAAACCGGCGGCAACCTGGCCGAGACCTTGTCCAACCTTGCCGACGTGCTTCGCAAGCGTGCCCAGATGCGGCTCAAGATCCGCGCGATGAGTTCCGAATCAAAGGCTTCCGCCTACATCGTCGGATCATTGCCGTTCATCGTCTTCGGCCTCGTCTACATGGTCAACCCGGCCTATCTCCACCCGTTCTTCGTCGACCAGCGGCTGATCGTCGCCGGCCTTGGCGGTGCGGTGTGGATGGGAATCGGCGTGTTCATCATGGCCAAGATGGTCAACTTCGAGATTTAAGGGTCGCCACCATGAATGCTCATCCCACCCTTCTCGGCTTCGACGTCATCTGGGTCGCCACGATGCTCAGCGCGGTCGCGACCTTCGCCGTGCTCACCGCAATCTACGCCGTGACGACGGTGCGCGATCCGATGGCGCGCCGGGTCAAGGCGCTCAACGAGCGCCGCGAGCAATTGAAGGCGGGCATCGTCGCCTCGACCAACAAGCGCAAGAAGCTGACCAACAAGAACGCCGCCGCCGATCGCGTGCGCGGCATCCTGGGCAGTTTCAAGATGCTCCAGGACGATCAGATCAAGAAGACCCAGGTGCGCCTGATGCAGGCCGGCATCCGGACCAAGGAACTGGCGTTCTTCATCATCTTCGCGCGCTTCGTCCTGCCCGTCGTGCTCGGCATCGCCGCGGTCGTGCTGATCTACGTGGTCGATTATTTCCCGGCCTGGTCGGGGTTCAAGAAATATGCCTTCGTCGCCGCCACGCTGGTGCTGAGCTACAAGGCGCCCGACCTGTGGCTGTCGAACAAGGTCAAGAAGCGTTCGGACGCGATCCGCAAGGGTTTGCCCGACGCGCTCGATCTGCTCGTCATCTGCGCCGAGGCGGGGCTCACGGTCGATGCCGCGTTCAGCCGCGTCGCCAAGGAATTGGGCAAGGCTTATCCCGAGCTTGGCGATGAATTCGGCCTTACCGCAATCGAGTTGGGCTTCCTCAACGAACGCCGCAGCGCGTTCGAGAATTTTGCGATGCGCGTCGATCTGGAAGCCGTGCGCGGGGTCGTCACCACCATGATCCAGACCGAGAAATACGGCACTCCCCTGGCCTCCGCTCTTCGCGTGCTGTCGGCCGAGTTCCGCAACGACCGCATGATGCGCGCCGAAGAAAAGGCCGCGCGCCTGCCCGCGATCATGACCGTTCCGCTGATCCTGTTCATCCTTCCGACGCTGTTCGTCGTCATCCTCGGGCCCGCGGCCTGTTCGATCTCGGACAATTTTATCGGCAAATAAGCGCTGCCGATCGACCCGGATTTCCGCCGTCGCTTCGCCCGAAGCGGCGGCGGTTCTTGTTTCGGGAACGTAAAGGCCGCGGGTCAGTTGATACGAGCAAATTCAAAGGGGATTTGCCATGCTAAACTTCACCTCCGACCAATGGGTCATCGTCGCTTTGATCTTCGTCCTCGGACTGCTCGTCGGTGGGTTCCTGTTCTCGGGCGGCGGGCGCAAGTGGAAGCATCGCTACAATAGCGAAGTCGATCGCCGCAGCGAGATCGAGAAAACCCACGCCCAGCGTGAAAAGGACTGGCGCGAGCAGGACAGCCAGCGCGAAACCGCGCTGCGCGAGGCCGAGCGCCAGCGCGCCGCGGCCACGCCGGTGGTTGCGGCGCCGGTCGTCGCCGCGGCCCCGCTGGCGACGAGCGATCGGCGGGACGTCAACAACGACGGCGTCGTCACCCCGGCCGAACGCAAGCCTGGCATTATGGACCGGATGATGGGCCGCGACCGCGACGGCGACGGTACGCCCGACGACCGCGACCCGGTCGACAACCGCAAGCTGTAATCAATCGTCACCCCGGCCTTGAGCCGGGGTCCACCTTTCTTGTCGCCGGAGGTAGGTGGACCCCGGGTCAGGCCCGGGGTGACGGCGACTAACCCTCGATCCGCGAGAAATCCGCGACGCGGTGTACGGCGTCGCGGAACCGCGCCAGCAGATCGAGGCGCCGCGCCCGCGTGGCGGGATCGGCATCGTTGACGATCACCCCCTCGAAAAACGCATCGATCGGCGCCCGCAGCGACGCCAGCGCGGTCATCGCCCCAGTAAAATCCTCGGCGGCAATCGCCTCGGCCGCAGTCGGCTCGGCCACGTTCAGTGCCGCCACCAGAAAGCCCTCTCCCTCCGGGAGAGGGTTGGGTGAGGGTGACGCAGCAGCGGGCGCCTCCCACTTTTCCTTCTTGAGGATATTCGCCGCCCGCTTGTACCCGGCGAGAAGGTTCGCCCCCTCCCCCGTCTCGATAAACGCCTGCAACGCGGTGACGCGAGCCAGCAGGCGGACAAGGTCGTCCTCGCCCCCAAGCGCGAACACGGCGTCGATCAAATCGTGCCGAACGCCCGCTTCGCGCTGCTGGACTTTGAGGCGATCGGCGAAGAAGGCGGTCAGGTCCTGTCGCGGAGCAGTTCGCTCAATGCTCCCCATGACCGTTAGAGATGCTCGAAAGCATCTGTTCAGAGAAAGCCGAACATCGTTTTCGATTAAGATTGCGATGACACCGATTGCGGCGCGACGGAGGGCGAAAGGATCCTTTGATCCCGTCGGGGCCATGTCGAACGCAAAAAACGAAATAAGCGTATCCAGCTTGTCCGCCAAGCTCACCGCCACCGTCACCGGTGCGGTCGGCACTTGATCGCCCTGCCCGACGGGCTTGTAATGATCGCGCACCGCGTCGGCGACGGCATCGTCCTCGCCCTGCGCGCGCGCCAGATAGCCGCCGATGACCCCCTGCAATTCGGGGAATTCGCCGACCATCCCGGTGACCAGATCGGCCTTCGCCAGCCGCGCCGCGCGTTCAGCGAGGTCGGCCAACACCCCCCTCTCCCCTTCAGGGGAGAGGGCGACTCGCGCAGCGAGCGGGGAGAGGGGGAGTGCCGATGGAGCGACCAACGCCCCCTCTCCTTCCGCGGCTGCGCCGCTCCCTCCTCTCCCCTGAAGGGGAGAGGAGATAATCCCCTCCTCGACAAGCCACCGCGCCAATTTCGCTACCCGCTCGACCTTGTCGGCCACCGTCCCAAGCTTGTCGTGGAACACGATCCCGGCAAGCTTTTGCGCCTGCTCGTCGAGCGGCACCTTCAAGTCCTGCTGCCAGAAGAACCGAGCATCGCTAAGCCGCGCGGCGAGCACGCGCTCATTGCCCGCGACGATCGCCGCCCCGCCGTCGTTGGCGTCGATATTGGCGGTGCACACGAACTCGGGGGCGAGCCGCCCCGCGCCGTCGCGCATCACGAAATATTTCTGGTTGATGCGCGCGCTGAGCACGATCACTTCCTCGGGCACGTCGAGATAATCGGGGTCGAACGTGCCGAGCAACGGCACTGGCCATTCGGTCAGCCCGGCATTCTCGACAACCAGCCCCTCGTCCTCGACCAGCAGGAAGCTGGCATTCTCGGCCGCCTCGATCGCGCCGGCGCGGACGATCGCCTCGCGCTCGGCCTGGTCGACCAGCACGTGGCAGGCGCGCAATTTCTCGACATAGTCATGCGCTCCGCCGATCGTGATCACGCCGGGATGATGGAAACGATGCCCGAGCGTCGCCGCGCCGACCGAAACGCCGTCGATCGCCACCGGGACGATCTCCGCGCCGAGCAAGGCGACGATCGAATGCAGCGGCCGCACCCAGCGCAGGCTGGCCGTGCTCGACGACGCTGCGCCCCAGCGCATCGTCTTGGGCCAGGGAAAATCGCGCACGATGGCCGCCACGGTCTCGGCGAGCACCGCCGCGGTCGCTTGCCCGGGCTTGTCGATCGCCGCGAACCATATTCCGTCGCGGTCTTCGATCTGGTCCTGGCGCAGCCCGGTCTTGCGCAGGAAGCCGTCGAGCGCCTGTTGCGGCGCCGCGGTCTTGGGTCCTTTGATCTCCTCGCGCACCGCCCCGGTCGCGAGCGGCAGGCGCTCGACGATCAGCGCCAGCCGCCGCGGGGTCGAAT
This sequence comes from uncultured Sphingomicrobium sp., assembly GCA_964235815.1. Lineage (GTDB taxonomy): Bacteria > Pseudomonadota > Alphaproteobacteria > Sphingomonadales > Sphingomonadaceae > Sphingomicrobium. The sequence continues at coordinate 9,604 of CAXSCF010000012.1, read as the reverse complement.
AAGCGGTAATCCCGTCATGGCTGAGCCCCGCCGCGGCCAAGGCTTCGGCCATCATTCGCGCCAGATCGTTGCGCGCCCGCGCCTGCATCCGCGCCGGGATTTCCTCGGACAAGAGCTCGAGCAGGAAGTCGGCCCTCTCTCCCTCTCCCCGTGCAGGAAAGGGCGACTCGTGCGCAGCACGAGCGGGGTGAGGGGTGGCGTTATCGGTCATGCCCTCACCCTCCCATCTCCGTCTTCGCGGGACCGGGTCCCTCCCTCTGCCGCAGGGGGAGAGGGGTATTTCAGGTCCATCCACGCCGCGCACGCGCCCTTGGCGAGGTCGCGGACGCGGCCGATGTAGGCCTGGCGCTCGGCGACCGAGATTACCCCGCGCGCCTGGAGCATGTTGAAGATATGGCTTGCCTTGATCGCTTGCTCATAGGCCGCGATCGGGACCCCTGCGGATAGGCTGTCCTGCGCCTCGGCCGCGGCCATCTTGAACGCCTCGAACAGCCGCCCCGTGTCGGCGACCTCGAAATGCCACTTCGACATCTGCTTCTCATTGTCGAGAAAGACGTCGCCGTAGCGCACCCCGTGATCGTTGAACTTGAGGTCGAACACGTTGTCGACCCCTTGGATATACATCGCCAGCCGCTCGAGCCCGTAGGTCAGCTCGCCGGCGACGGGCTTGCAGTCATACCCGCCGACCTGCTGGAAGTACGTGAACTGGGTCACTTCCATCCCGTCGCACCACACTTCCCATCCGAGCCCCCACGCGCCCAAAGTCGGGCTTTCCCAATCGTCCTCGACGAAGCGGATGTCGTGCTTCAACGGGTCGATCCCGATCGCGTCGAGCGAGCCGAGGTAAAGCGCCTGCAGGTCGGGCGGGCTCGGCTTCACCATCACCTGATACTGGTAATAGGCCCCCAGCCGATTGGGGTTCTCGCCATAGCGTCCATCGGTCGGGCGGCGGCACGGCTGGACAAAAGCGCACGCCCACGGGTCGGGCCCGAGCGCGCGCAGCACGGTCGCGGGGTGAAACGTCCCCGCCCCCATTTCCATGTCATACGGCTGGAGGATCGCGCAGCCCCGGTCCCCCCAATAATGATGGAGCGCCAGGATCAAATCCTGAAAGGAAAGCGGGTTCGTCACGCCATCGCCTTTGGCGGCGGCGCCCGCGAGGGTCAAGCAAGCTGGCGACTGGCGGACATGGTAGCTTCATCCAAACCCCGTCATAGGAAGAACCAAGGGAGTTTGCGTGATGAAGTTGATTCGCCGTTTCGCGTCGTGGTTGATCGTCCCCGCCTTGCTCGGCGGCACGGCCGGCGCCCAATCGACCGCCGCGCCCTTGCCCGATGCCGAGCCGGCGATGTGGATGGTCAAGGATGCCGATACGACAATCTATCTGTTCGGGACGTTCCACGCCCTCGACGGCAAGCGCGACTGGTTCAACGACGAGGTCAAGCAAGCGTTCGATGCGTCGCAGGACGTGGTGCTGGAGATCGTCACGCCCGACGATCCGGCGGACATGCTGCCTTCGCTGATGAAGTTTGCCTTCACCCCCGCGGGCACGCCGACCTTGACCTCCAAGCTGTCGCCCGATGGACGCGCACGGCTTGCGGCGATGCTGGTCAAGGCCAAGATGCCGGTCACCGCGCTCGATCGCTACAAGCCGTTCTTTGCCTCGGTGACGCTGGCGACGATGCAATTCGGGTCGATGGGCATGGGCGCCGGCCAGGGTGCCGAGGCCGTGATCCGCCAGGCGGTCACCGCGCAGCACAAGAATTTGGGCGCGGTCGAAACGGTCGATCAGCAATTCGCCTTGCTCGATGCGCTGCCCCCGGCCGAACAAGTGAAGCTGCTCGAATCGACCCTCAAGGACGATGACGGCGGGATGGCCAAGGAAATTTCGAACATGCTCGCCGCTTGGTATCGGGGCGATGCCAAGGCTGTCGCCGCGGCGATCCAGGACAGCGACAAGGACAGTCCCGCGCTGCACCGCATCATGTTCACCGAACGCAACGCGCATTGGGCGCAATGGGTCGACCAGCGTCTGGCGCGCCCGGGCACGGTGTTCATGGCCGTTGGCGCTGGGCATCTTGCGGGCAATGGATCGGTCGTCGACCTGCTCACGCGCGAGGGGCGCCGCGTCACCCGCATCCAGTAGCTCGACCGCGCCAACCTTGCCTTCGGCGGCCCTTCTGCCTATAGGCGCGCGCTTGCCCACCCATGGTCATCCCTGGAGGCGTGGCGGGGCAAATCTTGAAGGAATATAACAATGAGCGAACAGCTGACGCTGCCCGCCGAGCAGCGCGAACGGGCTGGCAAGGGAGCCTCCCGTGAACTGCGCCGCACTGGCCGGGTTCCCGCCGTGATCTACGGCGATAAAAAGGAACCGCTTTCGGTTCACGTCGAGGAAAAGCTCCTCGCCAAGATGCTTTCGGGCGGGCATTTCATGAACAGCGTCATCATGATCGACGCCGGTGGGCAAGCCCATCGTACCTTGCCCAAGGACGTTCAGTTCCACCCCGTGACGAGCCGCCCGATCCACGTCGATTTCCTGCGCATCGGCGAACATAGCCAGGTCCACGTCAACGTCCCGGTCAACTTCACCGACGAAGAGGAATCGCCCGGCATCAAGCGCGGCGCGGTGCTCAATGTCGTTCGCCATGACCTCGAACTGATTTGCGACGCCGCTGAAATTCCCGAGCAGATCAATATTTCGCTCAAGGGCCTCGACATCGGCGATTCGATCCACATCTCGTCGATCGAACTGCCCAAGGGCTCGAAGTCGGCGATCGACGATCGCGACTTCACGATCGCCACCGTCGTCGCCCCGTCGGCGATGAAGTCCGAAGAAGGCGACACCGACACCGAGACGTCGGCCGACGTGCCCGTCATCGGTGAAGAAGCCGCCGACGGCGACGCCAGCGACGCCTGACGACAACTCCCCTCCCCTTCAGGGGAGGGGACGACTCAGCGCAGCTGAGCGAGGGGCGGGGGAGTCTCGGCAGGTCCTGCCGCTCCCCCACCCCCTGCCAGCGGCCTGCCTTTGGCCCAGTCCGGGGGACAGGGCTGACAGGCCGCTCGTGAGCGGGAGGGGAGCCAATGCAAATCTGGGCCGGCCTCGGCAATCCGGGCACCGCATATGCGATGCATCGCCACAACGTTGGCTTCATGGCGCTCGACGCCATCGCCGAGCTCCACCGCTTCGGACCGTGGCAGAAGAAATTCCGCAGCCTTGTCAGCGAAGGCCGCATCGGCCCCCACAAGATCCTGCTGCTCAAGCCGCAGACCTTCATGAACGACAGCGGCGACGCGGTGCAGCAGGCGCTGCGCTTCTTCAAGCTCGAGCCCGACGCGCTGACCGCCTTCCACGACGAGCTCGACCTCGCCCCGTTCAAGCTCAAGATCAAGCACGGCGGCGGGACAGCCGGGCACAACGGCCTGCGTTCGATCGACGCCGCGCTCGGCCCCGACTTCCGCCGGGTGCGCATCGGCATCGGCCATCCCGGGCACAAGGACCGCGTCACGCCTTACGTGCTCGGCAATTACGCCAAGGCCGAGATTGACGATCTCGCCGAACTCCTCGGCGCGATTGGCGCCGAGGCCCAGTGGCTCGCCGAAGGCGACGAGGTGCGCTTCATGAACGATGTCGCGTTGCGCCAGCAGCCATGACGACCCGCACCCTGTTCGCCACCCGCCTCTACGAAGACGAGCTTGCCGACGCGCGTTTGCTGACCGATCTTGCGCACAGCATCCGCAGCCTCGCCGCCGACGATATTGCGGGCCGCCGCTGGAGCCGCGAGCATCATTACAAGGGCTACACCAGCTATGCCTCGCTCGACGATCTGCCACGCCGCGACCCCGCCTTCGCCGACCTCGCAAAGGCCATCTCGAAGCACGCCGCCGCTTTCGCAGCGGATCTCGCCTTCGACCTCGCGCGCAAGCCGCGGCTCGACAGCCTGTGGGTCAATCTGCTCAAGCCTGGCGGCCATCACTCGAGCCATCTCCACCCCCACAGCATCCTGTCGGGCACGCTCTACATCGAGGTCCCCGATGGCAGCGGCGCGATCCGGTTCGAGGATCCGCGCTCCGGCTTGATGATGGCTTCCCCGCCCCGCCGGACCGATGCCGCCGCGGATCTTCAGCCCTTCGCCACCGTCGTTCCGCGCCCGGCCATGCTGTTGTTGTGGGAAAGTTGGCTGCGCCACGAAGTCCTCGCGGGCAACGCCAGGGCCGACCGGCTCAGCGTCAGCTTCAACTTCGCCTGAGCGTCACGCGGCAAGCGCGAACTGGTTCCGGCCGCCGCTCTTGGCCTGATAGAGCGCGAGATCGGCGATCTTGAGAGCATGGTCGATTCCCTCGGGCCCAAGCTGGGCGACCCCGCCGCTGACCGTGACGTTGATCGCCGTGGTGCCGACCCGGAACATGCGCGTGCCAAGTTGCAGGCGCAGCCGTTCGCACACCGCGAGCGCTTGGTCGACCGACGTGTTGGGAAAATAGATTGCGAATTCCTCGCCGCCGACGCGCGCGATGATATCCTGTTCGCGCACCACGCCGCGGGCGACGTCGGCAAATCCCTTGAGCACTTCGTCCCCGGCGTCATGGCCGAAGCGGTCGTTGACGCGCTTGAATCGGTCGATGTCGAGCACGGCGATGCAATCCCCGTCCTGGCGCGGATCGATCGTGCGGCGCTCGATCGCTTCGCGATAGGCAAGCCGGTTGTCGAGCCCGGTCAGCGAATCGACCCGCGCGGCTTTGGTCAGGGACGTTTCGAGCCCCTTCTGGACACTGATATCGCGAACGATGCTGAGGATGCCCTCGGGCCGCCCTTGTTCATCGACGATCAGCCGCGCGTGACTTTCGCACCAGCGCCGCTCGCCCGATGCGAGCAAGGCGAGATATTCGAAGCGGTTGGTCTGGCCGCCCATGTCGACCGACCGGTAATGGGCGGCCGCGGCCTGCTCTAGGTTTTCGGGCGCGATCAGGATCGAGCAATTGCGCCCGACCAGCTCGCGGGGTTCATACCCCATCTCACGACAGGAGGGGGAAACGTAGCGGATCGTCCCGTCGATCTTCAGGCTCAGGATCACGTCGCTCGAATATTCGGCGATCATTCGATATCCGGCTTCGCTCTCGCGCATCTGGCGGTGACGCCGAGAGCGATTTTCGAGGTCGGCCGTCACCGGCAATAGCGTGAGAACCGTGGCGGCAAGGAACAATTGGAAAAATTGCAGCTGCTCGCCGAGGGGCGCGTCGATCAAATGGATCGGACCAGTTCCGACAATAGTCGCCGCGCCGCCTATCACGGCCACGATCGCGATCGACGCGGCCACCCCAAGCCGTCCGACGCGGAATGCGATCAGGATCATCGGCAACATCGGCAGGAACAGCAAGGGAAATTGCTGCTGGAGAAAGACCATTCCATCGACCGCGGCCGACAGTCCGACCAACGCCAGGACTTCAACCCCATCGCGGCGGCGCAGGTCGCGGACCGCGGCACGGCGGTTTTTGCGGGTCATCATCAACGCAATTGGCGTGAACGTCACACTGCCCAGCGCATGGCCCGCGAAATAATGCATAAAGGTCGGGCCCGTGGGATAGTTCGCGGCCGCAAGCATCGCCGTCGCGCTCAGCGCCGCGCAAAACGGGGCGATGACCCCCACCGCCGCGGCGAAATGCATCAGCCAGCCCAGCGAGCCGAGGGGCCGGCGAGGGTCGGCGTGCGCTCGAAACACCCACGCCGCGATCATAGCTTCGCCGACATTGTTGAGCGCCAGCGGCCCCGCCCACGCCCAGCCCAGGCCAAACCAGCCCGTGGCAAGGAAACTTGCAATGCCGCAGGCGACGATCGATGGCCACCATTGCTCCTTGGGGCGAACCATCAGCGCGGCGGAGAGGATCGGCGTGGCGAGCCACAGGAAGGCGACCCCGCCGTCGAACCGGGTCAGCGCCACGGCCAGGCCCGCGGCGATGAAATACGCCGTTCCGAGTGTGATTGGCACAATAAGTCGCTGGGGATGCGTCATGGCTTCTCAATAGCGACGCTTGGTTTCCCAATTCTTGCCAGTTGGTCCCTTTCAGCGGTAATTGCCGCCGTTCGCCGCGCTTGCTCAAGATCACTTCAATTTGAGACGAAGCCCGGCTAGACGCCGCGCATTCCTTGATCGAAAGAATTTTCTTATGGGTTTCCGCTGCGGCATCGTCGGCCTGCCGAACGTCGGCAAATCGACGCTTTTCAACGCGCTCACCGAAACGCAGGCGGCGCAGGCAGCCAATTATCCATTCTGCACGATCGAGCCCAATGTCGGCCAGGTCGCCGTTCCCGACCCGCGTCTTGACGCGCTTGCCACGATCGCCAAATCGGCCAAGATCATCCCGACCCAATTGGGTTTCGTGGACATTGCGGGCCTCGTCAAAGGGGCGTCCCAGGGCGAGGGCCTGGGTAACCAGTTCCTTGGCAACATTCGCGAAGTCGATGCCATCGTCCACGTCCTGCGCTGCTTCGAGAATGACGACATCCAGCATGTTGCCAACAAGGTCGATCCGATCGCCGATGCCGAGGTGGTCGAAACCGAACTGCTGCTGTCCGATCTCGAAAGTTTGGAAAAACGCGTCCCCGCCTTGCTCAAGAAAGGCACGCAAGGCGACAAGGAAGCCAAGATCGCCGCCTCGGTGCTTGGCCAGGCGCTCGACCTGCTGCGGGAAGGCAAGCCGGCGCGGCTGACCGTCCCCAGGGACGAGGAGGAACAGCGCCATTTCACGCAAGCCCAATTGATCACCGCCAAACCGGTGCTCTACGTCTGCAACGTCAACGAGGACGACGCGGCCCGTGGCAATGACCTGTCCGCGCAAGTGTTTGCCAAGGCCAAGGCCGAGGGCGCGAATGCCGTGGTCGTCTCGGCCGCGATCGAAAGCGAGCTCGTGGGACTGGAAATGGACGAGCGGCTCGCCTTTCTCGGCGACATGGGGCTCGAGGAAACCGGCCTCGCGCGGATCATCCGCTCGGGCTATGACTTGCTCCACTTGCTGACCTTTTTCACCGTCGGCCCCAAGGAGGCGCGCGCGTGGACCGTCGAGGTCGGCTCGAAGGCGCCCCAGGCCGCGGGCGAGATCCACAGCGACTTCGAACGCGGCTTCATCCGCGCCGAGACCATTGCCTACGCCGATTATGTCGCGCTGGGCGGCGAGAGCGGTGCCCGCGACGCCGGCAAGCTGCGCCAGGAAGGCAAGGAATATGTCATCGCCGACGGCGACGTGCTTCATTTCAAGTTCAACGTGTGACGATCACGACGCGATCGACAATTCACGCGCGCGGCGCCTAGACGGATCACATGGATTTTTTCGAAGACCTCGTCGTCGGCACCGAGACCCTGTTTGGCCATTATGAGGTCACGCGCGAGGAAGTGCTCGACTTCGCCCGCAAATTTGACCCCCAGCCGTTTCACCTGAGCGATGAAGCTGCCGCGTCAACCCATTTCGGGCGCCTCGCGGCATCCGGCTGGCACACGGGCGCGATGGCGATGTCGGTCATCGTCCGGTCGATGGGGGACGGGCCAAGCGCGAGCTTGGGGTCCCCCGGGATCGACGAATTGCGCTGGCTAAAGCCGGTTTATCCCGGCGATCGGCTGACCGTTCGTGGCAAGATTATCGAAAAGACCCCGTCGCGATCGCGTTCCGATCTGGGGAGCGTTCGAACCACGACCGAGGTCATCAATCAGGACGGCGACACGGTGATGCGCTACATCTCGATCGTGCTGGTGCGCCGCCGCCCCGGCTGATTAGCGACGACGCCGGTAATCGCCCCAATAGCTGCGCATCGAACCGCGGTTGTGCGAGCGCCAAGCCGATTGGCGGCCAACCCAATATTGTTGTTGAACGTTGTTCCAACGGTGGGGACGGCGATAGGTGTCGTACACATAATACCCTGTGCCCGGATAATAATAGCCGTCATTCCAGCCGTAATAATTGCCGGTGTTATAGCTCAATGTAAGGCCGCTACCATAGCCGCCACCATAGCCGCCGTAACCACCGTATCCGCCACCATAGCCATAACCGCCATAGGTTTCGCAGGCGCTAAGCGACAGTCCGGTCGCCAACAATATGCCGGCGTGCTTGAAGGAAAAAGAGGGCATGGTACATCTCCCGATACGCAATTGTGCCCCTCGTCGCAATCAACGCCTCGCATGCCCGCTGGTTGCCTGGCGCTGATGAAAAAACGGCCACCCCTTGCGGGATGGCCGTCGAACCTTGCGCCGCGGGTGGGTTGTCAGCCCGCGATGCCCTTCTCGTCCTTGATCGCTTCGCGCCGCGCCATATTCTCGGGGTCGAGCGGCCCGACGGGTGCGACCTTGCGCTTCGCCTCGGCCCAGATGTTGCGATAGCTCAGATACCCGAGGATCGTCGCGAAGATCAGGAAGATCAGCACCGTGAGGCCGTAGCGATGACGATTTTCCAGCTTGGGCTCGGCGGTCCAGGTCAGGAACGCCGCGACGTCGGTCGCCATCTGGTCGACCGTGGGCTTGGTCCCGTCGGCGAAGGTCACCTGCCCCTCGCTGGTCAGTGGCGGCGGCATGGCGAAGTTCAAATTCGCGAAATAGGGATTATAGTAAAGCCCGGTCGGAGTCTTCGACGCCGGAAACTCCTTGAGCAACGCCGCGGGCTGCTTGGCATAGCCGGTAAGCAGCGAATGGACGTAGGCCGGCCCATCCTCGCGCGCCTTGGTGATCAGCGACAAGTCGGGCGGAACGGCATTGTTGTTCGCCGCCTTGGCCGCGGTTTCGTTGGCGTAGGGACTGGGGAAATGGTCGGCCGGAACCGCCTTGCGCGTCGCCACTTCACCCGTCTCGGGGTTCACCGAGGGCACTTCGGTCTGCCACTGGTTGGCGATCGCCTTGATCTCGGGCTCTTCATAGCCGAGCGCGGCGAGATCGCGGAACGCGACCAGATGGAGGCTGTGGCACGCCGAGCAAACTTCCTTGTAGACCTGAAACCCGCGCTGGAGCTGTTCGCGGTCGAAGTGCCCCATCGGCCCGTTCGAGGCGAGGTGGAGCTCCTTCGGCGGCAGATGGAACTCATGCTCCGCCGTCGGTGCCGGCGGCGACGTGAAATATTCCTTCAGCCCCGAGAACAAAGACAGCATCAGGACGAAGACGAAGCCCAGGCCGATGATTGGGCCGATTTTGCGGATCATTGCTTCTAAGTCCCTTTATTCGGCCGCCGCGGGAACGCTCTTGGCGAGACCGTACGGAGCACTTTCTTCCTGCTCGCCGTGGAGCACCGACGCGGTGATCGACGACGGCAGCGGCAGCGGCCGCTCGAACTTGGACACGAGCGGGAGGATGATCAGGAAGTGCGCGAAATAATAAGCCGTGGCGATCTGGCCGAGCGCGACATGAAGCGGATCGGGGGTTCCGCCGCCGACCCAAGCGAGGATAATCACATCGAAGATCAGCAACAAATAGAAACGCTTGAACACCGGGCGATAATGCCCCGAGCGGACCGGCGAACGGTCGAGCCACGACAGCAGGAACAACAGCAGGATCGAGCCGAACATCGCCAGCACGCCCCACAATTTGGCGGGCAGGATGAAATCGACCGTGAACGATTTCAGGATCGCGTA
>CAXSCF010000011.1:12718-37121 GCA_964235815.1 uncultured Sphingomicrobium sp. | reverse complement strand
GCGATCCTCGCGCGCAAGGATGCGCCCGCCTCCTATCACCTCGCCTGCGTGATCGACGATGCGGCCAGCGGAGTAAGCCTTGTCGTGCGCGGGGTCGATCTGCGCCCTTCGACCCCGATCCAGCGGCTGCTCCAGATGCTGCTCGACCTGCCCGAACCGACTTATTTCCACCATCCGTTGGTCCTCCACGAGGACAACAGGCGTCTGGCCAAGCGCGACCAGGCCCCGACGCTGGCCGCCATGCGCGAGGCCGGGCTCGATGGAACGGCCTTGGCAAAGCGGCTCGCCGCGGGCGACCTGCCCCTAGGATTCCGCCTGTCCAGCGCCTAGAAAGAGGTCATGAACATCCTCCTCATCATTGCGCTCGTGGCCGCCATGGGCGCGACCGCGTATGTCCTCGTGCGTGGGGTCATCGCCATGGCCAATGGCAAGGACACGAGCGGCGAAATCCAGCAAAGCTACATGCGCAAGCGCGTCATGTTCCAGGCGGTGGCGATCGTCATCGTGATGCTGATCCTGGTCTTGGCCGGCGGCGGGCGGACTTAGCCCTGGTCAAGCTCAACAAGATTTATACCCGCACCGGTGACGACGGCGCATCGGGGCTGGTCGATGGCAGTCGCGTGTCCAAGGCGAGCGCGCGAATGGTCGCGATCGGCGAAGTAGACGAGGCGAACAGCGCGATCGGCATGGCGCTCGCGACGCTTGATGCCGACGATCCTCTCGCGGCCCGGCTGCGCATGATCCAGAACGAGATGTTCGACCTTGGCGCCGACATCGCCACACCCTTCGGCAGCGATTTCGAACCGCATGCCCTGCGCATCATTGCCCGCCAGGCGAGCCGCCTCGAGGAAGAAATCGACGCCATGAATGTCGATCTGTCGCCGCTGGCAAGCTTCATCCTCCCCGGAGGGTCGGCGGCGGCGGCCGGGCTTCACCTCGCCCGCGCGATCGTCCGCCGCGCCGAGCGGGCCTGTGTCGCGCTGGCCGTCGAGGAGCAGGTCAACAACGCGGCGCTCGCCTACGTCAACCGGCTGTCGGATCATTTGTTCGTCGCGGCGCGTTGGGTGGCGGCATCACAGGGAGGCGATGTGTTGTGGCAACCCGGCGCGACGAGAATGCAGTAAGTAACGCGCTCGCGGGACGATTGTTCGCCACGCGTCTCCTGACGCTCGACCTTGCCGCTCCGCTGAGCGATGCCGATGCGACAGTTCAGCCGCACCCCGATGCCTCCCCCGCCAAATGGCACCTGGCGCATACCACCTGGTTCTTCGAAACCTTCGTGCTGCGCGATCATGTGCCGGGGTACACGCTTCACGACGAGCGCTTCCCGTTCCTGTTCAATTCTTATTACGAGGGCGAGGGCGAGCGTCATGCGCGGGCAAGGCGCGGAATGATCAGCCGTCCCAGCCTCGACGCGATCCGTGCCTGGCGCGAAGCAGTCGATGCGGCGCTCGAGGCGGCCATGCCTCGTCTTTCGCCCGAGGCGTTGACGCTGGTCGCGCTCGGGATCGAGCATGAGCAGCAGCACCAGGAGCTGTTCCTGACCGATATCCTCGCCACCTTCGCCGAGAATCCGATCGAGCCGGTCTATGCTCCCTGCGCCCCCGACCCGGCAAGCGACACGGTTGCGCTCGCGTTTCGCCCGGGACGTGAAGGCGTGGTCGAGATTGGCGCACCCGCGCGCGACGCATTCGCCTTTGATTGCGAGCGCCCGCGGCATCGCGCCTTGCTCCACTCCCATGCCATCGCCAATCGCTGCGTGACCAACGGCGAATGGGCCGAGTTCGTCGCCGACGCGGGCTATTCGACCCCGTCCTTATGGCTCAGCGAAGGGTGGGATTGGGTCGAGCAGCACGCCGTCGCGGCCCCGCTTTACTGGCGCGGCGAGGGCGAAGCCTTTACGCTGGCCGGGCGCCGCGCGCTCGATCTGGCGGCGCCGGTCGCGCATGTTTCCTATTATGAAGCCGACGCCTTCGCGCGCTGGGCGGGCAAGCGCTTGCCGACCGAGTTCGAGTGGGAAGCCGCCTTCGCCGACCACGACTCCAGCGCGGGGCATCAGCTCGATCGTGTCGCGGCGGTCCTTCCCCGGCGCGGGGGCGGGCCGTTCGGCGACGTGTGGCAATGGACCCAATCGGCCTTCCTGCCCTTCCCGCGCTTCGCCCCCGAGGAAGGCACGGTCGGCGAATATAATGGAAAATTCATGAGCGGGCAGTTCGTCCTCAAGGGCGCAAGCTGCGCGACCCCGCGCGGCCACAGCCGCGCTTCCTATCGCAATTTCTTTCCCCCCGCCGCGCGCTGGCAATTCACCGGAGTCCGCCTTGCTCAAGACGCCTGAAGCGGTCGATCCCGCGTTCCGTGCCGACGTCCTCAAGGGCTTGGCCGAACCGATCCCGTCGATCCCCGCGCGCTGGCTGTACGATTTGCGCGGATCGGAATTGTTCGACGACATCACCCGGCTCGAGTCCTATTATCCGACCCGCACCGAGACCGCTTTGCTCAAGGCTCGGATGCCCGAGATTGCCGACTTTGCGGGGCACGGCAGCGCGATCGTCGAATTCGGATCGGGCAGTTCGACCAAGACCCCGTTGCTGATCGACGCGGTCAAACCCGCCGCTTATGTCCCGATCGATATTTCGGGCGAATATCTGCGCGACAGCGCCGCCCGGGTCGATGCAAAATTTCCGGAGATCCCGGTCTATCCGGTCGAAGCGGACTTTACCAAGGAGGTCGTGCTTCCGGCCGAAATCGACGGTTTGCCACGACTCGGCTTTTTTCCCGGCTCGACGATCGGCAATTTCGTGCCGCGCAGCGCGACCGACCTGCTGCGTCATTTCCGCGATATCGTCGGGGTCGGGTCGAAGCTGCTCATCGGGATGGACCGGGTCAAGCCCGTCGAGCGTCTGATCGCGGCGTATGATGACCCGCAAGGAGTGACCGCCGAATTCAATGTGAACTTGCTCCGCCGCATCAACCGAGAGCTTGGCGCCGATATCGCGATCGATGATTTCGTTCACGAGGCGCGCTGGCACGACATGAACGGACGTATCGAAATGCATCTGGTAGCGGTGCGCGACACCGCTTTTTCGATCGACGGCGTGCGTTTCGCTTTCGCCAGGGGGGCAAGCATCCACACCGAGAACAGCCACAAATATGGCCCGCGCGGCGCGCGCATGCTGCTCCTCGCCGGAGGCTGGACCCCGCTCGCCGAATGGACCGACGCGGCGGGCGACTTCGCGCTGATCCTCGCCGAAGCCCAGCGCAACCGCTTCGCGCCCTGAACCACGGCGCATCGCAGCGCCTGCAAACCCGAACCGCGAGCGTTACGATTGTGCCCGTGCGCGCGCCCCGCTAGGACCCGCCGATGAACACGCTCTCCGCCTTGCTCGCGATTCCGATCTTTCTGCTCAACGTTCTGTGGTGGATCATCATTGTCCAGGCGATCCTGAGCTGGTTGCTGGCGTTCAACGTCCTCAACACCTCATCCCCCGCAGTTCGCCAGATCGCGGTCGGGCTCGATCGCCTGACGGCGCCGCTCTATCGCCCGATCCGGCGGATCCTGCCCGATTTCGGAGGCATTGATTTCTCGCCAATGGTCGTGTTGCTGATCATTCTGGTGTTTCAGAAATTATTGTCCGGAGTTGCGCAGGATGTTCTGACCCGCGCGGCGACTTGAGCCGATGCGCGCGCGGATCATCGACGGCAAGGCTGCCGCTGCCGCGCTGCGCGCCGAGGTCCACGCTCGAGTCGAGCGGTTCCGCGCCGCATGTGGCCGGGCGCCCGGGCTGGCGGTGGTGCTGGTCGGGGAAGACCCCGCCTCCGCGGTTTACGTCCGGGCCAAGGGAAAGGCGACGATCGCGGCGGGAATGGAAAGCTTCGCGCACCAGCTTTCAGCCGACACCAGCGAGGCCGAACTGCTGGCGCTGGTCGATCGGCTCAATGCCGACCCGGCGGTCGACGGCATCCTCGTCCAGCTTCCGCTTCCCCGCCACATCGACGCCACCAAGATCGTCACCCGGATCGATCCCGAAAAGGACGTCGACGGGTTTCATCCGATCAACGCCGGACGCCTCGCCACCGGGCTCGACGGGTTCGTGCCTTGCACCCCGCTCGGCTGCCTGGAGTTGCTGCGGACCGAGTTGGGCGGCCTTGCCGGCAAGTCCGCGGTGGTCATCGGCCGCTCGAACATCGTTGGCAAGCCGATGGCGCTGCTCCTGCTTGGCGACAGCTGTACCGTGACCATCGCGCACAGCCGTACCCGCGACCTGCCCGAAGTGGTGCGCCAGGCCGACATCGTCGTCGCCGCGGTCGGGCGACCCGAATTGGTCAAGGGCGACTGGATCAAGCCCGGCGCGTGCGTGATCGATGTCGGCATCAACCGCATCGACGCGGGCGACGGCCGCACACGCCTTGTCGGCGACGTCGACTTCGCCTCCGCCGCGCTCGTCGCGGGCGCGATCACTCCGGTTCCGGGCGGCGTTGGCCCGATGACCATCGCTTGCCTGATCCGCAACACCTTCGTCTCCGCCGCGCGGCGCGAAAACCTCGAGCAGCCGCGATGATCGAGCTGTTCACCTCGGCCTTTATCACTTTGCTGGTGATCATCGACCCTCCCGGCTGCGCGCCGATCTTCGCCTCGTTGACCGCCGGGACCGACGCCACCCACCGCCGCAAGATGGCGCTGCGTTCGACCATCGTCGCCTGGTCCATCCTGATCTTCTTCGCCTTCCTCGGCCAGCCGCTGTTGCGCACGCTCGGGATCAGCCTGGCCAGTTTCCGCCTGGCCGGCGGGATCATGCTGTTCATCATCGCGCTCGAAATGGTGTTCGAAAAGCGCACCGAACGCCGCGAGTAGCGCGCCAAGGAGATCGAGGGGACCCCCGAGGCCGACGATATTTCGGTCTTCCCGATGGCTATCCCGATGATCGCCGGGCCGGGATCGATCGCGTCGATCATGCTCCTCGCCGGCCGCGCCGAGGGCGTGGTCGAGTGGGGCATCGTGCTCGGCGCGATGACGCTCGTGCTGGCGCTGACCCTGCTCGCCTTGCTCGCCGCGGCGCCGCTGATGGCATTGATCGGCGCCAAGCTCGAGGCGATGATCACCCGCATCCTCGGCGTGATCCTGGCCGCGCTGGCCGCGCAATTCGTGATCGACGGACTGAAGCAGAGCTTCCCCAGCCTGAACTAGCGCACCACGCGCCACATCTTGAATGGCGACTTGGGGCCAAGGTCGATCGGCGCCAGCCACCCGGGGACGCGCCCCGCAATCAATTGCATGTAAAAGCCCTTGGGCGTTTCCGAACTGAAGATCGTCGCGGTCGACATGTCAGGGCAGACCAATAGATAATCGCTGCGATACTCGTTGGCGATGATCCGCCGCGCCTGCACCGCGTCCCCGCGAAAGGCGTTCATGACATCGGCGATGGCCTGGTCGTTGCGGTGGTACGGCCCCGCGATGGCGTCGTGGCGCGTGACCGAGATGATCCGCGGACCAAGGTCGACGAAGGTGAACACGATACCCCTTGGCTGGCGCGCGACCGGGGCCAGCGCGCGCAGCGTCGGGCACCGGTTGTTGGCGATATCGACCTTCTTCTGCGCCGCGGTCTTGGGTTTGGCGGCGATGAAGGTCATCCCGAACGGGATCAAGGCGCCGAGCCCGAGCAGCACCGCGATCACCGGCCCGAGCACGCGCACCGGCATGAGCCGCGATCCCATCGCCAACGGGGCGAGGATGATCGCCACCGCGACCGCGCCGGGCACCGCCATCATTTGCGCCGCGGGGCCGGTCCGGGTCTGCCAGAACAGCAGGGCCAGCGCAGCCAGCGCGGGGGCGGCGACCGCGCCGATCCGCCGCAGCAAATCGGCATCGCCGCGCGCGCGCCACGCAATCAGGCCATAGCCGATCAGTCCCGCCACCGGGAGCGACAGCATCAGCGCGACGGTCTCGGCGCCGTGGCGGTAGATCGGCCGCGCCTCGCGCACATGGCTCAGCCACAACCGGGTCGCTTCGGGGCTGACTCCCTCCAGCCGCGTCAGGCATTGCGGCGAAGCGAGCGCGTGGAACGTCAGCACCACCGCCCCCGCCGCGGCGGCGCACAGCAGCCGGATCGGCCAGCGCCGCACCGGAGCCAGTGCCAGCCCGGCGATCATGGCTCCTCCGACGAGCACGTCGCCGAGCCACACCGGCGACAAAGCGTCGCACACCGCGCCGCGATTGGCGTATGAGGCAAAGATCAGGAACGCCGCGACGGTCCCTCCCGACAGGCTCGCCGCATAGGCCAATAGCCGCGCGCGTTCGCCGCGATGATTGACCCAGAACAGGACGTGCGCCGCGCCCATCAGCGCGATGTAGATCAGCATCTCGAGCCCGATCGCGAGCGATGCCGCGCTGGCCAGCCCGGTGGTCAGCCCGCCGCGCCTGCGGTCGGGGTCGGCCAGCCCGGCGAGGCTGAGCGCGAGGAAGGCGAGCTGCCAGCCGTGATGGTCGATGCGCAGCGGCTGGACCATCCCGGTGGTCGACAGCGCGAAAATCATCGTCGCCAGCACCAGCGGCACG
The DNA here is from genome assembly GCA_964235815.1 of uncultured Sphingomicrobium sp. Taxonomy (GTDB): domain Bacteria; phylum Pseudomonadota; class Alphaproteobacteria; order Sphingomonadales; family Sphingomonadaceae; genus Sphingomicrobium. The sequence continues at coordinate 30,568 of CAXSCF010000011.1, read as the reverse complement.
GCGCGCACATCGACCAGGCGTCGCGCCACCAGCGCCAATCCAAACAGCATCGGCAGGAAGGCCAGCAACGGCGCCACCGCCGCCGCCCAGCGTTCGGCCCAAGGCCCCCCGACGAGCGGGCGCAACGCCAGCATCAGCCCGGCCAGCGGCAAATCGACCAGCCGCGACCAGTGAATGTTGGCCCCGCCATGCGCCGGATCGAGCCGGTGCTGGCGCAGATCGAACCAGTCTTGTCCGGCGAGCAGCGCGCGGACCTGCGCCATGCGCATATTGTCGTCGGTGTCGCCCAGCGCGAAGCCGCGGATCGCACCCCAGCGGTCGAACAAGGCATAGGCGGCATAGCCGAGCCAGAACAGGACGACGATCAGCTTCCAGTGGCGCGCGCTCCACGCATTCGCTCGTTCGATCACGCCCACCCGCCTCTTGCAAAAACCCGGCCCTGCTCTAACCGCGAGAAGGTTGATAACCAATGGTGCAAATGATCCTCAGCCGGCTCGATGACGAGCGCCGCGCGGTCGTCGTGCAGATGCTGCGCTATGCCGTCGCGGGCGGGCTGATCACGCTTGCCGTCGCCGCGAGCTACTGGGCGATCGCCGAATATCTCGACATCGACCCGATGCTGTCGCTGGCGATCGTGTTCCTGTTCTTCTCGGGGGTGAGCTACCTCGTCCACGGCGCCTTTACCTTCAAGGGTCATGGCGAACGCGACAACCACCACGTCCGGGGCACGCGCTTCGTCGCGATCAACCTGCTCGGTTTCATCGTCAATCAGGGGTTCGTGTGGCTGCTGGTCAAGCATCTCGGCGGGCCGACCTGGTGGCCGACGATCCCGATGGTGCTGTTCACTCCGCTCTTGACCTTCGCGCTCCACCGCCGCTTCGTCTACGCATGAAATCGGTCGAACTCAGCCTGGTCATCCCGGTCAAGGACGAGGAGGAAGCGTTCGCGCAGTTCGTGGCGCGCGTCGTGCCGTTGCTCGAGGCGCTCGATGATCCCGCCGCCACCTCGTTCGAACTGCTGTTCGTCGATGACGGCAGCAGCGACCGCACGCTTGAATTGATCCGCGACGCCAACCGCCGCGATCCGCGCATTCGCGGCCTGTCGCTGTCGCGCAATTTCGGCAAGGAGGCCGCGCTGTCGGCCGGGCTCGACATCTCGCGCGGGCTGGCGGTGATCCCGATGGACGTCGATCTGCAAGACCCGCCCGAGGCGATCGCGCCGATGCTGGCCAAGTGGCGCAGCGGCTATGACGTGGTTTATGGAGTGCGCGACAATCGCGCGACCGACAGCCTGCCCAAGCGGCTCACCGCCGACCTTTACTACCGGGCGCACAATTGGCTGAGCAGCGACAAGATTCCCGAACATGCCGGCGATTTTCGGTTGCTCGACCGCCGCGTGGTCGAAGTGATCAAGGCGATGCCCGAACGCAACCGCTTCATGAAGGGGCTGTTCGCGTGGGCCGGGTTCAAGTCGGCCGCGGTATCGTACCACCGCGAGGAACGCGCAATTGGCCAGACCAAATATAATTATTGGAAGTTGTGGACGCTGGCGGTCGACGGGATCACCTCGGCCTCGACCGTACCGTTGCGTGTGTGGAGCTATCTTGGCGGCGCGGTAGCCTTGTTCGCCTTGGGCTATGCGATCTTCATTGTCGTGCGGACGCTGACGTCGGGGATCGAGGTTCCCGGCTATGCCTCGATGATGGTCGCGGTGCTGTTCCTCGGCGGGCTGCAATTGTTCAGCCTGGGCGTGCTCGGCGAATATGTCGGGCGGATCTTAACCGAAGTGAAGCATCGCCCCTTATATGTCGTGCGCGAGGCGATCGGAGAGCAAGACTGATGGACCGCGCCGTTTTCGATCGCATGGCCGAACTTGACCAGAACCATTGGTGGTTCACCGCGCGCCGCCGCATCTTGTCCAGCGTTATCACGCGTATCGTCCGTCCCCCCGCGAATGCGCGGGTCCTCGAGCTGGGCTGCGGGACTGGACATAATCTCGACATGCTCGGCCAGTTCGGCGTCGTCGAGGCGAGCGAGCTCGACGACCATGCCCGCGCGCTTGCGGCCCAGCGCCTCGGCCGTTCGGTGGCCAAGGTCGCGCTGCCCGACCTCAACCAGTTCGAGCCCGACAGCTATGACCTGATCGCCTTGCTCGACGTGCTCGAACATGTGCCCGACGACAAGGGCTCGCTGGCGGCGATCCTGACCCGGCTCAAGCCCGGCGGCGCCTTGCTGGTGACCGTCCCCGCCAATCCGTGGATGTGGAGCGCGCACGATGTCGCGCACCACCATCACCGCCGCTATCGCAAGGCCGAAATCGCCGCGCTCGCGACTGCCGCGGGGTTCGAGGTCGACTTGCTGTCGCCGTTCAACACCATGCTGTTCCCGCTCATCGCCGGGGTGCGCGCCTTGGGCAAGCTGCGCGGCCACGACAGCGCCGACGATGCCTTGCCGTCTGGGCCCGTAAATCGTGCGCTCGATGCCATTTTCGGGGCCGAGGCCAAGCTCATCGGCCGATTGCCGTTTCCGTTCGGCGTATCTTTAATCGCGGTGCTGCGTCGGCCGGCAGCGGCGCGTCGAAGCGCTTGAGCAATAACGAGCCGTTGGCGCGGCGCACCGGGGTCCATCCGACCACCCACGCCTTGGGGATCGGCGGCATGTCGACCAGCCACAGATAATCGAACGCGTCGCGCGGGATGGCGCGCAGGCTGATCTCGATCGGAACGCCCTCGCGGCGGCAGCCCTCGGACCTGACCACGCCCGACGGATCCCCCTTGAACCAGCCCGCGGCGGGATAGGATGTGGTCAGCAGGCTCGACCCCGCGAGCGGCCACTGATCGTTGGCGAAGCCCTCGCGGCGGACGATGACCATCGACGGCAAATGATCGCTGCGGCGATTGGCCCAGCCGCGGCACGGCGCCCACACCAGCGACACCACGCGCGACCCCATCGGCACGCTGTCGAGCACGGCCAGCTGATCGCGCTGATGGTTTGCCGCCATCGCCAGGCTGAGCGTGGTCCCCGCCGTGCGCACCAGCAGGAATGCGACCCCGGCCAGCGCTAGCGTCCGCGCCAGTGGATAGACCGTCTCGGCCTTGAAGCGGATGGCCAGCACGAAGATCGCCAGCATGTAGGGCACCAGCCGCATGTCGGCATAAGCCGAACCGAAAATGACTCGCGGCAGGAGCAGGAAGCAGGCGAGCAGGGTCAGGCCCGAGATCGCGAGATTGCGCGACAGCACGAGGCGGCGGTCGATCAAGGCGAAGATCGGCAACAGGACGATCAGGCCGAGCGCGGCGAGATCGAACCACTGCCACCGATCGCGCAGCGCGCGCTCGAAATATTCGAGTTTGAAGTGCCACGCGAACCAGCCGATGGTCTTGCCGCCGCTCGCTTCGGTCCGCCACAAGACCATCAGCGCCAGCGGAAGCGCCATCGCCGCCGCATGATAAGCGCCGCGCAGGCCCGCCTTCCACCAACTCCGGCCGCGATCGTGCTGGCGCACCGCCTCGGCCGAAAAGCACATCAGCCCGAGCACGCCCCAGCCGAAGGTGTGGGCGAAAAAGACGATGAAGCTGATCGGCACGAACAGGATCGCGCGCAGCCGCGACTTGCCCAGCCGCCCGAGCCGGAGCCATAGCCCGAAGGCGAGGAACGCCAGCGCCATCGACAGCGCGAAATTGACGAACCCGAACAGAAACGGATGGCCGAACGCCAGCGGCAGCGCGAAGGCGACCGTCGGCGGCAGGCGGTTGTGAACCTCGCGCGCGACCCACAACATCCCCGCCACCGTCAGCGGCGGGATCAGCATCACGACCAGCTTGGTCGCCGGCTCGACCCCCAACAGCTTGGCCAGCGGGATGGCGAGCAGATCGACCCCCAGATTGCCGATCGGCATCCATTTGAAATGGTACCATTGCGACAGGAACGGGCTCGTCAGCCCGTCCGCCGCGACCTTGAACCGCCCCATGTGCCCGGGCAGATCGACCAATGGCGGAAAGCGCGGATAGAGCGAAGGCACGAACGCGAGCAGGATCATCGCCGCGACGAACCAGCGGCTTTCCCACCACGGGCGCGGGCCCGGGGACGGCGGTGCCGCGGGTTGGATCAAGCGCGGTCGCGCCGATCGCGCGAAGCGGAGCGGATCATCGATCCCGCCGGCCGAGCAGGCGCAGCCGCAACGCGTTGAGCTTGATGAACCCCTCGGCGTCGCGCTGGTCATAAGCCCCGGCGTCGTCCTCGAAGGTCACGACGCGTTCGCTGTACAGGCTGTTCGACGATCGCCGTCCGGTGACGTGCACCCCGCCCTTGTAGAGCTTCATCCGCACCTCGCCATCGACCTTGACCTGGCTCAAATCGATCGCCGCCTGAAGCATCTCGCGCTCGGGGCTGAACCACAGACCGTTGTAGACCAGTTCGGCATAGCGCGGCATCAACTCGTCCTTGAGATGCGCCGCGCCGCGGTCGAGCGTGAGCTGTTCGATCGCCCGGTGCGCGGCGTGATAAATCGTCCCCCCGGGAGTCTCGTAGAGCCCGCGCGACTTCATCCCGACGAAGCGATTCTCGACCAGGTCGAGCCGCCCGATCGAATGGCGCTTGCCGAGAGCGTTCAACCTGGTCAGCAGCATCGCCGGCGACAGCGCCTCGCCATTGACCGCGACTCCGTCGCCGCGCGTGAATTGGATGGTAATTTCTTCGGGCGTATCGGGCGCGGCGATGAGGTCGTCGGTGCGCGAATAGACATAAGGCGGGACCTCATCCCACGGATCCTCGAGCACTTTGCCTTCCGAGCTCGTATGGAGCAAATTGGCGTCGGTCGAGAACGGGCTTTCGCCGCGCTTGTCCGTGGGCACCGGGATCTGATGCTGTTCGGCAAAGGCGATCAGCGCGCTGCGGCTGGTCAAATCCCATTCGCGCCACGGGGCGATGACCTTGATGTCGGGGGCGAGAGCATAATAGCCGAGCTCGAAGCGCACCTGGTCATTGCCCTTGCCGGTCGCGCCGTGGCTGACCGCGTCGGCGCCGACCATTCTCGCGATCTCGACCTGGCGCTTGGCGATCAGCGGACGCGCAATCGACGTGCCGAGCAGATACAGCCCCTCGTACAGCGCATTGGCCCGCATCATCGGGAAGACGTAGTCGCGCACGAATTCCTCGCGCAGGTCGTCGATGAAGATATGTTCGGGCCCCACCCCCATCAGCTCGGCCTTGGCCTTGGCCGGCCCCAGCTCCTCGCCCTGGCCCAGGTCGGCGGTAAAGGTCACGACTTCGCAGCGGTAGGTCTGCTGCAGCCACTTCAGGATCACGCTGGTGTCGAGCCCGCCCGAGAAGGCGAGCACTACACGGTGGATCGGGTCGGTCATGAGCGGTTCCAACGGGCTTGCTGCAGTCGTCCGCGCCCTTGCCACCACCGCCTTGACCATTCAAGCATCATACAGGTCGCGCGGCGTAGCGGGGCCGCGGTCCCCGCTGCAAAAGGAATAAACCCATGCGCCACTTGATTCTCGTCGGCCTGCTTGCCGCCGCCGCCGCACCGCTGGTCGCTCAGGTCGCTCCGGCACCTCCGCCGGGCGCGCGCGCAATGATGGCCAAGACCATGACCCGCGCCGAAGTCCAGACCGGCGTTCAGGCCGCCTTCGCGCGCCGCGACGCCAACCGCGACGGATTTCTGACAAACGACGAACTTGCCATGCGCGGCGGCGCCGAACGGGGCATGCGCGATCCCGTGAGCGGCGGCGAACCCATGCCCGGCACCGAGCCGATGCGCGATCCCAACGTCGCCTTCGATCGGCTCGACACCAATCGCGACGGCAGTATCAGTCGCGACGAATTCGCGCGCGGGCGCCAGGTGCGGGTCGAGCGGATCGTGATCAATCGATCCGAGGAGCCGGGATCGAGCGACATGCACGGCATGCCGGGTGGGCATCGCGGCAATCATCACGGCGGTGGCGGCGGTGGCGGCGGCGCGATGATGGGCGCGGCGATGCTCAAGATGGCCGACGCCAATCGCGACGGAAAGGTCTCGCTCGCCGAGGCGACCGCCGGCGCGCTCCGCCATTTCGACATGATCGACGCCAATCGCGATGGCCGCCTCACCCCCGAAGAACGGCAGGCCGGCCGCGCGCGCATGATGCAGATGCGCAAGGCGGGCTAAGCGCCCCTGGTCGTCACGCGAAAAGGCCCGGTGGTTGCGCCGGGCCTTTTTTCGTGCAGGGTTTGCCGCCTGTCCAGAGGAGTCGCTCATGTCCCGTCCTGCCCGCTCGTTGATCCTGTTCGCCACCGTCGCTTCCGTGCCGCTCGCAATGGCGCGCGCCGACGAAGGAATGTGGACCTTCGATGCTTTTCCGACGGCGCGGATGAAGGCCGATTATGGCTGGGCGCCCGATCAGGCGTGGCTCGACCGGGTGCGCGCCGCGTCGGTCCGTCTGACCGGGGGTTGTTCGGCCAGTTTCGTTTCAGGCGAAGGGCTGATCCTCACCAACCACCATTGCGTCGCGGGCTGCCTGCAGGACCTGTCGAGCGGCAATCGCGATCTGCTCAAGACCGGGATCGTGACGCGCACTCGCAATGAGGAGACCTTGTGCCCCGGACAGCAGGCCGAGATCGTCACCGCGATCCGCGACGTCACGCCCCAGGTTAACGCCGCGGTCGGCGGCGCCACCGGCTCGGCCGCGGTCAAGGCGCGCACCGCGGCGATCGCCGGGATCGAAAGCGCCGGCTGTACCGACAAGGACAAGACCCGCTGCCAAGTCGTCACTTTTTACGGCGGCGGGCAATATAAGCTCTACACCTATCGCAAATATTCCGACGTGCGGATCGTGTGGGCGCCCGAATCGCGCGCCGAGCAATTCGGCGGCGATCCCGACAATTTCAATTTCCCGCGCTACGCCCTCGATGCCAGTTTCCTGCGCGCCTATGAAAATGGCAAACCCGTCGCCACCCCGCAGCATCTGACGTGGGCGGCGCGCGCGCCGGTCGATGGCGAGGCGACCTTCGTCGTCGGAAACCCCGGCTCGACCCAGCGCCTGCTGACGAGCGAGCAGCTCGCCTTTGCGCGCGAAGTGTCGGCGCCGATCGCGGTCACGTTGCAGTCCGAACTTCGGGGCCGGATCATTTCGGCGATGGAGCAGAGCCCGGCCCGCGCGCGCGAAGCCAAGGAAGACCTCGACGGACTGGAAAACAGCCTCAAGGTGTCGATTGGCCGGGTCAAGGCCCTCAACGATCCCGCCTTCATGGGCAAGATCGCCGCGGCCGAGGCCGATTTAAAGGCCAAGAGCGCGGCAAATCCCGCGATCGGCAATCCGTGGGGTGAAGTCGCCGGTGCCGTGACTGCCTATCGCGAACTCTATTTGCCCGCGCGCTTCCTGCAGCCGCAAAGCAGCCTTTACGGATATGCCTCCGCGCTCGTCCGCGCCGCGACCGAACGCGCCAAGCCCAATGCAGAGCGCTTGCCGGGCTATTCCGACAGCGCCTTGCCCCTGCTCGAAAAGCAGTTGTTCGACGCGCGCCCGATCACCCCGTGGCTCGAACAGTTGCAGCTTGAATTCGCGCTGTCCAAGTCGCGCGAATATCTGGGCGCCGACGATCCCGACTCGCGCCTGCTGCTGGGCAAGGAATCGCCCGAGGGGATGGCCGCGCGGCTGGTCAAGGGCACGCGCCTTGCCGATCCCTCGGCACGCAAGGCCTTGTGGGATGGCGGGATCGCCGCGATCAACGCCTCGACCGATCCAATGATCGTGCTTGCCCGTCGGCTCGACCCGCGTGCCCGCGCGCTTCAGGCGCAAATCGACGAGCGCTACGATGGTCCGCTGACCAAGGCGCGCGCACGGCTCGCCGACGCCCGCTTCGCGGCTTATGGCGCGGCCAATTATCCCGACGCCACCTTCACCCTGCGGATCAGCTACGGCAAGGTCATGGGGTGGACCGAGCGCGGGCGCCAGGTGCCGACGCGCACCTTGTTCGGGGGCGTGTTCGATCGCGCCACCGGGGCCGAGCCGTTCGATCTGCCGAGCGCCTACATCGCCAACCGCGGCCGCATCGATCCGCGCGTCACGCTCGATTTCGTGACCACCAATGACATCATCGGCGGCAATTCGGGATCGCCTGTGATCGACCGCAGCGGATCAGTGATCGGCGCCGCGTTCGACGGCAATATCCACAGCCTCGGCGGCAATTATGGCTACGACCCGGCGCTGAACCGCACCGTCGTCGTATCGACCGCGGCGGTCGAGGAAGGGCTGCGGAAAATCTATCCGTCGCCGGCACTGGTCGCCGAACTTCGCCGGAAATAAGCCGTCATCGCCAACGTTGGGCGGTGATCGACCTTAGCCCTGGGCGGGGATGAGGTCGCTTGCGCGATACTTGGTCTCCGCCGCGGCAAGATAGTCGCGCGTAATCGGCAATGCGCGGCGGTCGCGGATATATTGCACCTGGAAATTGCACGCCGCGCCGCTTTCGAACATGATCAGCGCGCCGCCCAAATAAAATTCCCACATCCGATAGAATCGCTCGTCGTAAATCGCGACGATCTCCTCCCGCCGCGCCGCGCAGCGGTCGAGCCACTGTTGCAGCGTGTAACCGTAATGGAGGCGCAGCGTCTCGACGTCGGACACGATCAAGCGCGCTTTCTCGCTCGCCCCGCTCATCTGCGCGAGGCTCGGGATATGATATCCGGGAAAGATATATTTGTCGGTGAAGGGGTCGGGCCCGCCCGCCCCGCCAAGCTTGCCGATGGTGTGGAGCAGCATCACCCCGTCGTCGGCCAGCAACCGCGCGCAGGCATCGTAAAATTCGTCATAATGCGCCGCGCCGACATGTTCGAACATCCCGACCGACACGATCCGGTCGAAGCTGCCGGCGACGTGGCGGTAATCAATCAGCTCGAACTTGACGTGGTCGGCAACCCCTTCGCGGTCGGCCCACGCCTTGGCGTAAGCAAGCTGTTCGACCGACAGCGTCACGCCGAGCACGTCGACCCCCGCGGCGCGGTGGAGATAGATCGCCAGCCCGCCCCAGCCGCAGCCGATGTCGAGCACGCGCTGCCCCGGCTTCAGTGCCAGCTTGGCCGCGATATGCGCCAACTTGAGCCGCTGGGCTTCGTCGAGCCCGATCGCCGGATCGGGAAAATAAGCGCAGCTATATTGCCGCCACGGATCGAGAAACAGGTCGTACAAGCGGTCGTCGAGGTCATAATGATGCGCGACGTTCTGGCGCGACTGCTTGGGCTTGTTGCGCCGGAACAGCGCCTTGAACGGGGCCAGTCCGCGCTTGCTCATCGCGGTCTTGCCGCGCTTGCCGCCCTCTTCCCACGGGTTCGACCCAACGATGATCCGCAGCAGGTCGATCATCGACCCCTGTTCGATGATCAGCCGGCCTTCCATGTACAGTTCGCCCAGCGCCAGCCGCGGATAGCGCACCAGCCGCGCCAGCGCCGCTTTGTCGGTCAGCCGGACGGTGACCTCCAGCCCGCCACCGGGCCCGAGCGTCTCGCGGCTGCCATTGGGCAGGATGAGGTGGACGCGGCCAATCTTGACCAGCGAGGCGACAAGGGTGCGAACGAGCGACATGGGTTGCGAATTGCCACGCGAGCCCGCTGCCCGCAAGTCACCCCCGTCAGCCGCTGAGCGCCCACTGCAACGTCCGCGAAACGCCGGCTGTGGCGAGCGTCAGCGCGGGGCGCGTGACCCGCGTCGGGCTCAGCCCGTGCAGCGAGCGTGCAAACGGCGGCAAAACATCGATTGCGCTTTGCATCAACAACGCCTGGAGCGGGGCGGCGGCGGGATGCTGGACCGGCGCGCCAAGAATCAGGTCGCGCACCCGTCGGGTCCGCGCGTCGGCGATGAGCGCAAGGCGAAACCGCTCGAGTAAGGCGTCGGCATCAGCCCGGGTCGTCGGAACCGGGTCGGCACCAAGCGCGATTGCGGTCGCCGCGACCTCGGCGAAATAGTTGTCCTGATCGGCCACGCTCATCCGCGGCGCGACGAAGCGGCGATAGGCGTCGAGGAAGCACACCGCCCCCGCGACATGGACGAAGGCGAGCGTCGCGGGATCATTGGCGCTGTAGCGCGTCCCGTCGGGCAGCGTCCCGTCGATGCGATCGTGGATCGCCTTGACGCGCGCGATCATCGCCGCGCCTGCGCCACGCTCGGCATAGGTCGTGACCGCGATGAAGCGCGCTGTGCGCCGCAGCCGGCCCATCATGTCGGCCTCGAAATTGCTGTGGTCCCACACCCCGGCCAGCGCCGCCGGGTGGAGCATCTGGAGCAGCAGTGCCGAAATGCCGCCGACCATCATCGTCGTGACGTCGCCATGAACCCGCCACGCGACCGAATCGGGTGCGATCAGGGCATTGCGCGATCGCGTCACGCGCGGTTCGTCGGGATGGGCGTGAAACACCTTGTGGACTTCGCGCGCCAGCCGACGGCGAAGCGCCGCTGCGGGGTTAGGCAGCAGTCTCGGCACCGGCATCCTCGAACGCGGCCGTAGCCGCTTCGCGATCAAGCTCGGCGCGGCTTTTCTTTTCTGCCGCGGTCTTCAACTGCCCGCACGCCGCATCGATATCGCGCCCCCGCGGGGTTCGCACCGGCGCCGAGATCCCAGCCGCGAAGATGATGCTGCTGAAACTGCGGATCCGCTCCGGGGTCGAACATTCGTAGGGCGCGCCGGGCCACGGGTTGAACGGGATCAAATTGACCTTGGCGGGAAGGTCGTACTGCTCGATCAGCCGCACCAGCTCGCGCGCGTCGGCGTCGCTGTCATTCTTGTCCTTGAGCATGACATATTCGAAGGTAATCCGCCGCGCATTGTTCGCCCCCGGATACGCCGCGCAGGCAGTCAGCAGTTCGTCGATGCCGTATTTCATGTTGATCGGGACGATCTCGTCGCGCACTTCCTTGGTCACCGCGTGGAGCGAGACCGCGAGGTTGACCCCGATCTCCTCCCCCGCGCGCGCCATCATCGGCACCACGCCGCTCGTCGACAGCGTGATCCGGCGCTTGCTCAGGCCGAGCCCGTCGCCGTCCATGACGATCTTCAACGCCTGCTTCACATGCTCGAAATTATACAGCGGCTCGCCCATCCCCATCATCACGATGTTGGTCAGCATGCGCCCATCGGCAGTGTAGCTTTCATCCGACTTGGCCTCGCCCTCCTTGGGCCATTCGCCAAGCGCGTCACGCGCGAGCATGACCTGCCCGACGATCTCGGCCGGCTCCAGATTGCGCACCAGCTTCATCGTTCCGGTGTGGCAAAAACGGCAGTTGAGCGTGCACCCGACCTGGCTCGACACGCACAACGTGCCGCGGTCGGCGTCGGGGATGAACACCATCTCGTAATCGTGCTGGTCGTGCGTCCGCAGCAGCCATTTGCGCGTGCCGTCGGTCGACACCTGCGCCTCGACGATCTCGGGGCGCGTGATGACGAAGCGCTCGGCGAGCCACTGCCGCTGCGCCTTGGCGATATCGCTCATCACCGCGAAGTCGCTCAGGCCGCGATGATAGATCCAATGCCAGATCTGCTTGGCCCGCAGCTTGGCCGGCTTGGCCTCGAGCCCAGCGGCTTCGAGCGCTGCGCGGATGTGTTCCCTGGCCATGCCGACCAGTTCGGTCTTGCCGTCGGCGCGCACCACGGCGGCGCGCCGCACCGGCACGGGATCGACGGGGCCGGGAATCGGCATCAGGCTGGTGTCGGCGCTCATGGCAAGCCGGCGAGATAGTCCAACCGCGCCCGATTTACCAGAGTGTGCTCAGCGACTTGCGGCGCACGCTGCGGCGGCGTCGATCGCGGTCGGGGCGCCGTCGAGCGCATAGCGGTCGATGAACCGCACCCCGCGCCCGGTCCGCCCTTCGATCCGCATCCGCGCCGCATTGCGCAGCGCGGCGATGATCGCGGCTTCCTGCGCTGGCCCGCGACTCCACGCGTTCGTGCCGCGCGCCACCAGCAGGAACGGCTGGTCGTCGATCGTCAGCATCACCCCCGCGCCCGCGCCGACCGGCTTCGACAAAGCAGCGCCGAACTGCCCGTGCCGTGCCGCGCCGTCGAACGACAGGCTGGCACGCCCCTGCAGCCGTGTCCTGGAGGCCGGGAGCAGCGACAGGCTGGCCGCGTCGCATTGCGTGGGACCTGCCAATGCCGCCCAGCGCCCGGCAGCGGCAACGATCCGCGGCGGCGCCGCGGGCGACGCGGCGGCGACCAGGCCAAGCAGGAGCGCGAACATATTCATCGCTCCTCCGCTAGGGCAAAATGCAGTGCGCGGCAGCACATTTTTGCTGCTGTGACAGCGGGCGGCCGACTGCGCCATCGATGCGCCACGCGACGGGGCTTGCGTTTTCCATCCGTTATGACATGTATTGTCGCGCTCGGTATCACCCCTCCCATATGGAGGCTGCGATGCTCTGTGCGTCTCCTTTCCAGCGTCCTGGCCGTGCCGCGTGAACGCGGCGTTGCTCCTGTCCGATCTTGCCGCCGAGCTTGCCTTGTTCGCCGCGGTCGGGGGGTTGCTGTTCGCGCTCGACGATTTGCTCGTCGACCTGATCTATTTCGGACGCGCGGGGTGGCGCTCGCTGACGGTCTATTCGCGCTACCCACGCGCCTTCGCCGCCGCGCTCGAACCGCCCGAGCGCCCGGGGCGGATCGCAGTGTTCATCCCGGCGTGGGATGAAAGCGCGGTAATCGAGGATATGCTGCGCGCCACGCTCGAACGGTTCGATCATGACGATTACCGCCTCTACGTCGGTCATTACCGCAACGATCCGGCGACCAGCGCGGCGCTGGCGCGGGTGTCCGATGGGCGCCTGCGCCGAGTCGCGGTCGACCGCGACGGTCCGACGACCAAGGCCGATTGCCTCAACCATCTCTATCGCGCGCTGTGCAGCGACGAAGTTGCCGGGGCACCGCGCGCCAAGGCGGTCGTGCTCCACGATGCCGAAGACCTGGTTCACCCGCTCGAGCTCAAGCTGTTCGACCGCCTGGTCGAGCGTGCCGCGGTGGTCCAGCTGCCGGTCCTGCCGCTGCCCGATCCCGCCTCGCGCTGGATCGGCGGTCATTATGCCGACGAATTCGCGCAAAGCCACATCAAGGAACTGGTCGTGCGCGAAGCCGTCGGGGCGGCGATCCCGCTTGCCGGGGTCGGTTGCGCGATCGAACGCGGCGCGCTCGACGAGCTCGCGCTGGCGGGGGGCGGCATCCCGTTCGCCGCGGCCAGCCTGACCGAAGATTATGAGCTCGGGCTACGGCTCGGCGCGCTAGGCCTCAAGACCATGTTCGTGCGCCTTCCGGCCACTCCGGGGAGCCGTGCGATCGTCGCCAGCCGGGGTCATTTCCCCGCCGATCTGCCGACCGCGGTGCGTCAGAAAGCGCGCTGGATCGGTGGCATCGCGCTTGCCGGATGGGACCGGCTCGGATGGTCGGGAGGCCTCGGCGAGCGCTGGATGCGGATGCGCGACCGGCGCGGACCCCTTTCCGCCTTGCTGCTTGCCGCGGGCTATGCCGCTCTGCTGCTGTGGCTCCAGTTGCGGCTGGCCGAAGCGCTCGGGGCACCGATCGCCTTCCGCCCCTCACCCTTGCTTGCCGGCCTGCTGTGGATCAATGCCTGGCTGCTCGGCTGGCGGGTGCTCATGCGCTTCGCCTTCACCACCGCCGCGTACGGCCTTGGCGAGGGACTATACTCGATCCCGCGGCTGGTTGTCGGCAACCTCGTCGCGATCCTCGCCGCACGCCGTGCCGTCATCCTTCATGACGCCGGCGGGCCGGCCCGCTGGGACAAGACGACCCATGTCTTCCCCATGCGTACGGCGCTTCCGCAATGAGCCATTCGACGCGCTTCATCGCCATTGCATTGCTTGGCTGGATCGGCGTTCGCGCGCTCAGCCTGGGGATGATCCCGGGAGGAGAAGCGTTCGCCTTCGATCGACCGCCCGCGCCGATCGCCACGCCCGCGCCGCACAGTGCGATGCCGGCCCTGGTCGCGACCGAATTCGCTCCGCTCGATCCGGTCGCCCCCGCGTCCGATCCGCGCGCGATGCCCGACGCTGCGGCACAATATTATCCTCGCGCCGTCCCGCCTTATGCGCTCCCTTATGGTCTCCCCGTCGCCTATGCCGCCGGGGTGTCGCGCGCGCCCGCCGTGATGCGCTTTGCCTCTTCCCCCGCGCCGCCGCGGCGCTGGGGGGCGGAGGCGGCCCAAGGCTTCGACCTTGCCCCTGCCGCAGCGCGATATGCCGACAATGTCGCCCCGCTCGATCAATGGCCGATCGCTGCGATCGCGGGCGGCGCCCCGACTTCGCGCAGGATGCAGTCCACCCCCGCCGAATTGATCCGCAAGATCCCCGGGATCGACCGCCTGTCGATGAGCGCCTGGGCGATGATGCGGCGCGACCCGGGCTCGCCCTCGCTCGCCGCCAATGGCCAGCTCGGGGGCAGCCAGGCCGGCGCGCGCTTGCTGTGGCGCTTCCACCCCAATTTCGCCGCCAGCCTGCGCTCGAGCGCGCCGATCGGCGGGGTCGCGCGCACCGCCGAACTTGCCGCCGGACTGCGCTATCAGCCGCTCCGCGCCTTGCCCGTCGCGCTGACGCTCGAGCGGCGTCAGTCGTTCGGACGCGACAAGGGTGCGTCGGGTTTTGCCATATTTGCCGAGGGCGGGCTGTACCAGCGCCCGATCGTCGCCGGCTTCAACCTCGACGCTTATCTTCAGGCGGGGATGGTCGGGGTTCGCCGCCATGCCGCCTTCGTCGATGGGTCGGCGACGCTGACCCGCCCGGTCTGGCGCCAGTTCAGCGCCGGGGTCGGGGTGTGGGGCGGGGCGCAACCGGGGCTGGCGCGGTTCGATGTCGGCCCGCGGCTCAGCATGCGGGTCGGACGGGCGATGCGGGTCCATCTCGATTATCGCCAGCGCCTGGTCGGGCGCGCCGCCCCGGGCAGCGGGCCGGTGGTCACGCTGGCGGGCGACTTCTAAAACCGGCGACATTCAAAGGGGGGTTAGCAGCGCGGCGGTTCTTCGCTAGCTTCGGCGGGGCTTATGGACATTTACCTCCCGATCGCCGGTCTTTCGGTCAACGCCTTGCTGATCGTCGCCTTGGGCGGGCTGGTCGGGATCCTGTCGGGGATGTTCGGGGTCGGCGGGGGCTTCCTCACCACGCCCTTGCTGATTTTCTACGGCATTCCGCCCGCCGTCGCGGTCGCTTCGGCCACGACCCAGATCACCGGCGCCAGCGTGTCCGGGGTCTACGCCCACCTTCGCCGCGGGGGTGTCGATTTCAAGATGGGCGGGGTGATGATCGCGGGCGGCTCGGTCGGCAGCCTGGTCGGCGCCGTCCTGTTCCGCTTGCTTCAGGCATCGGGCCAGATCGACCTCGTCATCGGCGGCCTTTACGTCGTGCTGCTCGGGTCGATCGGCGCGCTGATGCTCAAGGATTCGTTGATCGCGCTCGGCTGGGTCCCGGCTCCGACAGCGAGGCCCGACAAGCCGCATCACGTGCGCTGGGTCGCGGCCTTGCCGATGCGCTGGCGGTTCTACGCCTCGGGGCTGTACCTCTCGCCCCTCGCGCCGCTCGCGCTCGGTTTCCTGGCTGGCATCCTGACCGTCCTGCTCGGGGTCGGCGGCGGGTTCATCCTCGTTCCCGCGATGATCTATCTGCTCGGCATGGCGACCCGCGTCGTGGTCGGGACCAGCCTCGTCATGATCCTGGCGGTCAGCGCGGTGACGACGATGGTTCACGCCATGACCACCCATGCGGTCGATATCGTGCTTGCCGGCCTGCTCCTCGTCGGGGGCGTGACCGGGGCGCAATATGGCGCGGTGCTCGCGACCCGGCTGCGTCCCGATCTGCTGCGTCTGGCGCTGGCGCTGATCATCCTGCTGGTCGCGTTGCGCATGGCGCTCGGCCTGGCGTGGCGTCCCGACGAAATCTTCACGATCGAATATCTGTGAAGCGCCTCGCCGTCCTGCTCGCGCTGCCGCTGCTGACCGGCGCCGCCGAGCCCGTGCTGGTGCCCGACGTGTCGGCCCGTTCGATCGAGATCCGCTACACCTTTTCGGGCGCCCAACTGCTGTTGTTCGGGGCGATCCTCTATCCCGGGGGCAAGGTTCCCGCGCGCCCGGCCGACATCGTCGTCGTGCTCAAGGGCCCGGTCGAACCCATCGTGCTGCGCGAGAAACAGAAGATCGCCGGCATCTGGATGAACGCCGACAAGAATCGCTTTCGTTCGGCGCCCTCTTATTATGCGGTATCCTCATCGCGCCCGGTGCGCGACTTGGTCGACGAGCGCACCGCCGCAATCTTCGAGCTCGGGCTCCACGACCTGCAATTGTCCCCCGGCGGCGGCGCGCTGCCCGACAAGGAACGGCGCTTCGAAAATGGCCTGCTCGACCTGCGTCAGCGCCACGGGCTCTACGCCGAGGACCCCCGCGGGGTCGAGATTTCGAATGGCGTCCTGTATCGCGCGCGCATCTCGATCCCCAGCCAAGTCCCGGTCGGCACCTACACCGCCGAGACCTTTCTCATCGACCGCGGCAAGGTCATCGCCGCCGCGACCCGTGATGTCGATGTCGGCAAGGCCGGGTTCGAGCGCTTCGTCGCGCTCGCCGCGCGCCAGCACGGCTTCCTCTACGGCCTCGCCTCGGTGCTGCTCTCGCTCGGGCTCGGCTGGGCCGCGGCGATGTTGTTCCGCAAGCGCGCCTAACTTCATCTTAACCCGAGCGCGCTAGCCCTCGACGCCTGAATGAAGCGATAAGGGTGGCCAGCGGCAATGACCGAACATAATGACCTGAAGCAGTTTCTCGACCAGATGAGCAGCTTCAGCGACGAGGCCAGCGGCGGCTCCGATGTTCCGCGGATCGTCATTCCGGTTCCAGTCATCGGGCGCGTCGTCGAAATCGCCGGCTCGGGATCGCGCGTGACGATGAACGCCGACCTCCTGTCCGAACTGATGAGCCATCCCGACCCGTCGATCGCCATGTCGGGACAAGTCGGCAGCCAGATCAAGATGAAGGTCGGGACAAGCTGGCTGATCGCCAACGTCCGCACCTTGTGCGCGGGCAATGAGGGCGAGCTCGTCGCCAATGTCGATTTCCTCGGCGAAGGCGGACAGCACGCCGACGGCAGCCTGCTCGGCTTCCGTCGCGGGGTCACCCGCTATCCCATTCCGGGGTGCGAGATCCTGCCCGTCACCACCGACGACATGCGCGCCATCTTCGCCGCCGACGATTCGGCGCATATCCAGATCGGCACCGTCTACCCGACCGCCGACATCCGCGGCACGCTCTATGTCGATCCGATGCTGTCGAAGCATTTCGCGATCCTCGGTTCGACCGGCACCGGCAAGTCGACCTCCGTCGCGCTCATCCTCCACCGCATCTCGCAGCTCTCGCCCGAGGGCCACATCGTGATGATCGATCCCCACGGCGAATATTCGGCGGCATTTAAGTCGTGCGGCGAATTGTTCAACGCCGACAATCTGCAATTGCCATATTGGCTGCTCAACTTCACCGAACATTGCGAAGTCCTGCTCACCACCGACGGCGCCGAGCGCGACCGCGATGCCGACATCCTCGCCAAATGCCTCCTCGCCGCGCGCACCAAGGGCAAGAATGCCGAGACGCTTGGCAAGGTTACCGTCGATTCGCCGATCCCCTATTTGCTGTCCGATCTCAATGCGATCCTGGTCAACGAGATGGGCAAGCTCGATCGCGCCGGCGACACGTTGCCGTTCATGCGGATCAAGAACAAGCTCGACGAACTCAAGGCCGATCCGCGCTACAGCTTCATGTTCTCGGGCATGCTGGTCAGCGACACGATGGGTGCGTTCATCGCCAAATTGTTTCGCCTGCCGAGCAATGGCCGCCCGATCTCGATCG